>NZ_JBAPPI010000124.1:0-4777 GCF_049280035.1 Mycobacterium sp.
GCCCGTCGGCAACAGACCGCTCACGCCCAGCTCGCTCCAGTCCACCAGCGGCATCTCCGCGCGTGGATCGATCTCGCTCATGCTAGCCAGCATGCAGCCACCACGAACCGCAAAACATCAGCACAAATGCGTAGATTGCCGCCCAGCAACGGCGCAATCTACGACCCCGGTGGCCGAAATTTACGAGTTAAGGCGGATGGTCTGCGACTCGCGATGGGCGATGGTCGATTCAACCGCGATCCGAGGAGCCATCATGACGACCAGCATCTGCCCCACCAATTGGGAAGCGGGCCTGCCATCGATTGCCTATGACCACCTCACCGACCCCGACGAGGCGCACCGCGTCATCCGGCACGCACGCCGGAAGGGGCCGCTGGCGATCGGACCACACGGGGTGGAGGTGTTGAGCTACGAACTGGTCCGCGCGGTGATGCGCGACCCCCGCTTCGCCCCTGCGGTGAAGCCCGTCATGGCCGCACAGGGCATTACGTCAGGCCCGGTGTGGGACAGAGCGAACCAGAGCATCCTGGGCCTCGAGGGCGAGACGCACCACCGGCTGCGCCGACTTGTCTCGAAAGCATTCACCCCACGCGGCGCCGAGCGGCTACGGATGCTCATCGTCGACGTCATGACTGAACTCGTCGACCCGCTCGCCGCCGCCGGACGCTGCGACGTGGTCGCCGATATCGCCCGCCGATACCCCACCCCGATCATCTGCGCGCTGCTCGGCGTACCGCGCCAGGACTGGCAGCTGTTCTCCGCATGGGCCGATGACATCAAGAAAGTCTTCGAATGGAACGTCGCCAACGACGAGCCCGTCATCACGGCGGCGTGGGCCGACCTCGACGCCTATCTCGAAGAGATGCTCGCGCAACGCCGGGACAATCTCACCGACGAGCTGATCTCGGACCTGATCCGCGCCGAGGACGAAGGTGACCGCCTCAGCCACCGCGAACTAGTCATGCTCGCCTCCACTCTTCTTATCGCCGGTACCGATACCACCCGCAACCAACTGGCGGCAGCGGTTTATTTCTTGCATAAACACCCCGACCAGTGGGAACTGTTGGGCGAGCATCCCGAGTTGGCCGGCAACGCTGTCCACGAGCTGATGCGTTATTCCCCAATCGTTTTCGCCCTCGTACGAGTGGCGGCCGAAGACGTCGACTTGGGTGGTGTGATCATTCCGGCTGGCTCTCTCGTGGTCGCCAACATCGCTGCGGCCCACCGTGACCCAGCCGTCTACGACGACCCCGACCGCCTGGACATTAGCCGCGAGCTGTCAGCGCCCATCCTGTCGTTCGGCAGCGGCGCGCACTACTGCCTGGGGTCGCACCTCGCCCGACTCGAACTCGTCGAAGCTCTGCGCACCATCACCAGCCGCATGCCCAATCCGCGTTCCGGCGGAGTTACGCACTGGAAGCAACTCACCGGTATCACCGGCCCGATCACGCTGCCCCTGGAATTCGACCCCGGGCACTGACGGCGCACCACAAAGGTTCGGTGACACTAGATTAGGCGAAAGCGTCCTCACCGTTTGGCAAGCTGTGACTGATTCAATCCCAGTACCGCGCACCACAGTTTCAGCTGTTCAGCTATGGTTTTTGCTGCGGATAAAGGCCCACGTGGGCTAAGCGTGGGCCAGACGGTCTGAGCTAGCAACCAACACGCAAGGTTGCTGCGCATGACCACCACTGCCCCCACATTCCGCTAACCCCAAGCGCCGTTGCCACCGACGGCTGGGCAGCTGCCAAAAGATGTACGAGTCCTACGCCCTCGTGAGACTGTCCAATAACCGACCGAATGATGGCCCGGCCTATGCGACTCACCCCACCGACAGCCGGCAGTCGGTGCCCGGCTGGGGCGGGGGCGTCGAGGTCGGCGGCGATTGGGCGCGCGCCGGCGGGCAGAGCGGTAGCAGCGACTCGGTAGACAACCTGCGTAGTTGTGCGTCGGCTTGCTCGAGTGTGCCTGCCGGAAGTCCGGCAGCCACTTGGGCGCGAGCCGACTCGGCCAGGTCGGAGAGCTTCATCGGTTGGCAATCGCTATTGCCGCCGGCCTGGCCGTAGCGGATTACCGACAGTTGGTTGCGGTTGTTCAGGCAACCTTGCGAATAGGGCTGGTGCAGTGGCACACCCAGGATGGACACTTGGATGCCCTGCATGATAGACACCGCGCCGTTGTATGCGGCGACGTAGTAGTAATTGCGGATGATGGTCCGGCCGATCGCTAAGCCTACGAGCACCGCCAACGCCACCAGCGTGATTCCGATAGCCATCCGCCGCCGTGACCGCTTCGGTCGGAGCGGATGCTTGGCCGATGGGGTCGGGGTCTTGGCAGGCGGCCAACCGGGTGGGCGTTGTGGGGTCGCGGGTTGGGTCGGTTCGACTGACTGTTGCCGCGCCAGCTCCGGCGCGGGTGCGGGCGGGGGTGGCACCAGATCGTCAAGGCGGGGGGGTGCGGGCGGGGGTCGGGTCGGGTCTAGCAGGGGGGGGGCGGGTGGTGCCAGCGGCGTGGTGATGGCGTCGTGGGCGGCGTTGGCTAACTCGACGGTGGTGGCATACCGGTTGTCGGGGTTTTTGGCCATGCCGGTGGCGATGACCTCGTCGAACTGCGCGGGCACATTCGGTTGACTGGTCGACGGTTGTGGTGGCGGGGTGTGGACGTGTGCGTACATCAGGTGGGCGGTCGTGCTACCGGCAAAAGGAGGCTCTCCGGTTAGGGCTTCATACAGCACGCAGGCCAGCGAGTAGATGTCGGCGCGGGCATCCTCTTCTACCGTGCTATCTAGACGCTCGGGTGCAATGTAAGCGAAGGTGCCGATGGTGTTGCCGGACTTGGTCATCCGCGTTTCGTCGGCAGCGCGGGCGATCCCGAAATCGATCAGGTAGGCGAAATCGTTGTGATCGAGCAAGATGTTGGAGGGTTTGATGTCGCGGTGCAACAGACCCACCTGGTGGGCGGCATGCAGCGCCTCGGCAACCTGCTCGATGATGCGGACCGCCCGCGCCGGATCCAGCGGCCCGTCGGCCAGGACAACCTGGAGGTCGCGGCCCTCGACCAACCGCATATCGACGTAGAGGCGGCCGTCGATTTCGCCGTAGTGATGGATCGGAATGACATGCGGGCTATTCAAACCTGCGGCCGCGTGGGCTTCCCGGCGAAATCGCCGCTGAAAGTCCTCGTCCGCCGACAAATGCGCCGGTAGCACCTTGATGGCGACGATCCGGTCGGTGTCGGTGTCATGCGCGCGCCACACGTCTCCCATGCCGCCACGGCCCAACAATTCGATAAGGCGATAACGCCCGAACGGCGTGCCCTCCACCGGCTCACCATACGCAGTCAGCCAGTTCACCGACCGGCAAACCAGCGACTGCCCACGCGACGACAAGGGTTCGGAGATGGCAGATTTCGCGAAAGCGTCCGTGCCGTTTGGCAAGCCGTGACTGATTCAATCCCAGTACCGCGCACCAGAGTTTATAAAGGTCAGGCTTGGTATTTGGGTCTAAGAACCGAGATTCGTGCCCAAAACATGCGCAATGGCTAATCCGTAGATACGAGGTAGCTAGCCGTGAGGCTCAACCGGCGGCCATTTAACTGGGTACTTTGGCGGCGATCTGATGCGCGATGTCGACCGCGGAGTCCGACACGGAGCCGGTGCAGGTGTTGATGTCGATGGCGACGTTGTTGATCACGGTCAGCGCCCGCTGACAGGCCCAACCAGGCACTGCTGGTGGTGGGGACACTTCGGTACTGGTGGCGCTCAGGGTGCCGTTGACGTTGGAGACCGGCCCCACGCTCCACACGGCATCGGGTTGGCCGGGCATGGTGAAGGTGAACTGCCGGTTGGCGCAGGCCGGCCACCGTTGGGCCGAGGCGGTGAAGAACGCGCCCGCATCACGCGAGGAGGAAAACAACACCACAGCCTGAACGACCCGATGACGGAGACGGTTGCCGGGGTAGAAGTGGTCACTGAGCCCTTGGCCGCGCAGGGCGCTCCACCCGCTGCCCTCATAGACCGGGGCTTCCAACACGCTGGCCATGTGTAGGCAGGCCTTGTCTGGCATGTCGGCGCTGACGTCGACCATCGCGGTGGGGGTTTGCGTGACCGTCATCCCGGTGGTGCCCATCGCGGTGTTGATTTGGTCGGTGCTGAGCAGCATCCCTTCCAGGGCGGCGTCGGAGGGAGTGAGCCTGGTGGAGGGCTGCGAGGTGGTGGAGGGCTGCGAGATGGTGGAGGGCTGCGAGTTTCGCCCAGCGAGGAGATATCCCACGGTGACGGCGAGGGCCACGACGATCACAGCCCCGCCGACGATAGCGAGGGGCTTGCGGCCCCCCCGCGGGGGCGGTGTGGCCGTCGCAGGAGTCGGGTGGTCAGCGGGTCGGGGTGGTGGGGCAGGCGGCTGGCCGGGTGCGGGCGGGGGCGGTGCCTCCTGCGGTTCGTCAGCCATCGTGGCCTCGATCCAGCCTCTGGGATTTGTGATGATCGGAGTTCTTCGCTGCTACCGGTCGGTGTCGCCGGTCATGGAAAAGGTTGCAGCGGACGCCTTGGAGGATTCTTGGCGGATTTGTGCGACGCTCGGCACTGTGGTCGGCAGCCACCGCCGCGTCCCAGCAACTCGATGAGGCGATAACGCCCGAGCGGCGAGCCCTCCACCGGGCTCACCATACGCGGGAGCCGCTGCACTGACGGGCAAACCAGCTACTGACCGAACTTCAACGAGATGGTGCCGCCCTGGTTGACTCCAGCACCGGCCAGTGGGCTCTGATAGACCACCCG
>NZ_JBAPPI010000125.1:0-1827 GCF_049280035.1 Mycobacterium sp.
GCGCCAGCGGTCCTCGACGCCGGCTCGGCGGTTACGTCTTTGCATCGCTTACTCCCACTGCTTCCCGGTCAGTCTCCCACCGTCAACCGACACCTGGCGGAATCGACCGATAGAAGCCGATTTCTGCACGAATCGCAGGCTAGTGGTGGACAAAGCACTAGCGCCACCACCAACGTTGGATCCGTTGAAAGCGAACACCGATTCAGGAGGAATCACGTGGAACTGCTAAGCGCGAAACAGGTCTCGGAGATGACCGGCGTACCCGTCGGGACTGGTCAAGTCCAGGGACGTGGTGTACGGGGTCGTCGTGTGATTCTTCGACTGGGTGGTTCAGGCGGTCAGTGCCGCCGGGGTCGCCTCCTGTTCGCTTGCTGGACTGTGGTCGGCTCGGGATTTGCTGAGGACGTCGAGGCCGAGGTAGCGGCGTGATTCGGCCCATTCGTCGTGTTGTTCGGCGAGGACTGCGCCGACCAGACGGATCAGGGCGTTGCGGTCGGGGAAGATGCCGACGACGTCGGTGCGCCGGCGGATTTCCTTATTGAGCCGTTCTTGAGGATTGTTCGACCAGATCTGGCGCCAGATCTGCTTGGGGAACGCGGTGAATGCCAGCAGGTCGGCGCGGGCGGCCTCCAGATGATCGGCGACCTTGGGTAGCTTGTCAGTCAGTGCATCGATGATGCGATCATATTGTGCAGCAACGGAATCAGCGTCAGGTTGGTCATAGACCGAGTGCAACAAAGTGCGCACCCACGGCCACGACGTCTTAGGGGTGATGGCCATCAGGTTGGTCGCGTAGTGCGTTCTGCACCGCTGCCAGGACGCGCCGGGCAGGGTGGCGCCGATGGCGGCCAACAGCCCCGCATGGGCATCGGAGGTCACCAGTTTGACCCCCGACAAGCCACGGGCGGTCAGCGACCGCAGGAACGTCAACCAGCCGGCGCCGTCCTCGGCCGTGGTGACGTCGATGCCCAGGATTTCGCGGTAGCCCTCGGCGTTGACCCCGACCGCGATCAGCGCGTGCACGTTGACCACGCGGCCGGCTTCGCGGACCTTGAGCACCAGGGCGTCAGCGGCCACGAATGTGTACGGACCGGCATCCAGCGGTCGGGTCCGGAATGCCTCCACGGCGGTGTCGAGTTCCTTGGCCATCACCGACACCTGAGACTTCGACAGCGACGTGATGCCCAGCGTCTCGACGAGCTTGTCCATCCGCCGCGTCGACACTCCCAGCAGGTAGCAGGTGGCCACCACGGTGGTCAGTGCCCGCTCAGCACGTTTACGGCGCTCCAGCAGCCAGTCCGGGAAGTAGGAGCCGTGCCGCAGCTTGGGGATCGCCAGATCCAATGACCCTGTCCGCGTGTCGAATTGGCGGTGCCGATACCCGTTGCGCTGATTCGTTCGATCGCTGCTGCGCTCACCGTATCCGGCGCCGCACAAGGTGTCGGCCTCAGCACCCATCAGGGTTTGGATGAACGTGGCCAGCAGCTCGCGCAGCACGTCGGGGTGAGTGGTGGTGAGTCGTTCGGCCAGCACCGCAGGCCAGTCGATATCGTGGGCAGTGGTCATCGCGTTGATTCCTTTGCTCGAGTGACTTTGGTCGGTCTCTCGAAGAATCACGCGATGACCTTCGTTCATTCGGCTACGACACGCCGCACCTCACCAACGGGTCCGGCTCGTACACCACCTTGGTGGACGCAACCCTGGGCCAGGACCGCTCGTACTTGGCGACGAAGAGCGAGGTGCTCCACCACTTTGAACATTGCCTCAATGTGATTAAGCAGCGGGTGCAGGTTGAGGAGTTCTTCGGCTGGGCAGTCGAGTCCGACG
>NZ_JBAPPI010000126.1:0-8750 GCF_049280035.1 Mycobacterium sp.
CAAGATGGGCTGCCCGCTTTCTACCGAACAGATGCCGTTGGTGATGGGCAACAATGCGCCATACCCGGAGTGTCGCGACTGGGTGCCCAAGGCCATGGCCCAGGTGGTGACCGAACATCCGGACTACGTGTTCACCACCTCCACCCGGCCCTGGAACATCAAGCCCGGAGATGTGATGCCCGGAACCTATGTTGGGATCTGGCAAACGTTCTCCGACAACAACATTCCGATCCTTGCGATGCGAGACACGCCGTGGCTGGTCAAAGACGGTCAGCCGTTCAACCCATCGGACTGCCTGGCCAAGGGCGGCGACGCACTGTCATGCGGTATCAAGCGCTCCGACGTGCTGGCTGACCACAATCCCACTCTCGATTGGGTCGAGCAGTTCCCGCTGCTCAAACCGCTGGACATGAGCGATGCCGTCTGCCGCCCCGACATTTGCCCCGCCGTCGAGGGAAACGTGTTGGTATACCACGACGCCCATCACCTGTCGGCCACTTACATGCGCACCATGACCAATGAGCTGGCTCGGCAGGTCGGGGCGGCCACCGGTTGGTGGTGACGATGCGCGTGGGGGACGCAGGGCGATCAGATCCGGTCGCCGATAAAGTCGAAGGATGCCGCCGTCAGACCCGACCAATGGTGTCGCTGCAACTCCGCCCAAGCTGGTCACCGTATGGCCGGGCAGCAGTTATCCGCTCGGCGCCACTTTCGACGGCGGCGGCACCAACTTCGCGCTGTTCTCCGAGATCGCTGAAAAGGTCGAGTTGTGCCTGATTCACGACGACGGGCAGGAGAGTCGAATCCCTCTTGAGGAGGTCGACGGATACGTTTGGCACGCTTATCTGCCGACCGTCAGCCCAGGACAGCGCTACGGGTTTCGGGTGCACGGGCCGTTCGACCCGTCGACTGGTCACCGCTGTGACCCCAGCAAGCTGTTGCTCGACCCGTACGGGAAGTCGTTCGACGGCGAGTTCACGTTCGACCAGGCGCTGTTCTCTTACGACATGGCCGTCGCGGCCGAAGACCCCGCCGAGACCGGCACTCCCCCTCAGGTCGATTCGCTCGGGCACACCATGACCAGCGTGGTGATCAATCCGTTCTTCGACTGGGCGACCGACCGTGCCCCCCGCACGCCGTATCACGAGACGGTTATCTACGAGGCGCATGTCAAGGGGATGACCGAGACCCATCCAGGTATCCCCGAAGCACTCCGTGGCACCTACGCCGGGCTGGCGCATCCGGCGATCATCGATCACCTCAAATCGCTGAATGTCACCGCAATCGAACTGATGCCGGTACACCAATTCCTGCACGACCATCGGCTACTGCAGTTGGGGCTGCGGAATTACTGGGGCTACAACACCTTTGGGTTTTTCGCCCCGCACAGCCAGTACGCCGCGAACCGGCACGCCGGCGGTGCGGTGTCCGAGTTCAAGTCCATGGTCCGCGCGTTTCATGAGGAAGATATCGAAGTCATCCTCGACGTGGTCTACAACCACACCGCCGAAGGCAATCACCTCGGTCCGACGATCAACTTCCGCGGCATCGACAACGCCGCCTACTACCGGCTGGTCGACGAGGACCTGCGGTTCTACAAGGATTTCACCGGCACGGGTAACAGCCTCAACGCGCGCCATCCGCACACCTTGCAGCTGATCATGGACTCGCTGCGGTACTGGGTGACCGAGATGCATGTCGACGGCTTCCGCTTCGACCTCGCGTCCACATTGGCTCGCGAGTTTTACGACGTCGACCGGCTGAGCGCGTTCTTCGACCTGGTGCAGCAGGATCCGGTGGTCAGCCAGGTCAAGCTAATTGCCGAGCCGTGGGATGTCGGCGAAGGCGGCTACCAGGTCGGCAACTTCCCGGGTTTGTGGACCGAATGGAATGGGAAGTACCGCGATACCGTGCGTGACTTTTGGCGGGGCGAGCCCGCGACCCTTGGCGAGTTTGCGTCCCGGCTCACCGGGTCGTCGGACCTGTATGAGGCGACCGGCCGACGTCCCAGTGCCAGCATCAATTTCGTCGTCGCCCACGACGGGTTCACCCTGAATGATCTGGTGTCCTACAACGACAAGCACAACGAGGCCAATGGTGAAGACAACCAGGACGGCGAAAGCTACAATCGGTCCTGGAACTGCGGCGTCGAAGGACCAACCGATGACCCCGAGATCATGGATCTGCGGTGCCGGCAGATGCGGAACATTATGGCAACGCTGGTGCTCAGCCAGGGAACTCCGATGATCGCGCACGGCGACGAGATGGGACGCACCCAGCACGGCAACAACAACGTCTACTGCCAGGACTCCGAATTGTCCTGGATGGACTGGTCGCTGGTCGACAAGAACAGTGACCAGCTGGCATTCACCCGCAAAGTCACCGCCTTGCGCAAAGACCATCCGGTCTTTCGTCGCCGGCGGTTCTTCGACGGCGAGCCGATCCGCAGCGGGGACGAGGTGCGTGACATCGCCTGGCTGACACCGGTGGGCAAGGAAATGACCCATCAGGACTGGGGCGCCGAGTTCGACAAGTGCATCGCGGTGTTCCTCAACGGCGAAGCGATACCCGAACCCGATGAGCGCGGCGAGCGGGTGGTCGACGACTCGTTTCTGTTGTGCTTCAACGCCCATGACCACACAGTGGATTTCGTCATGCCCGATGATGACTACGCCGCGGAGTGGACGGCCGAACTGGACACCACCGATGCCACCGGTTCGGTAAAGCTGGTCGTGCACGACGGCGACGAAGTCTCGCTGCCGGGCCGGGCGCTGATCGTGTTCCGTAAGACTCAGTGACGCATGGCTTTTCCCGTACTGGCCACCTACCGGTTGCAGCTGCGGGGTGAGTCGAGCGGTTTCGGGTTTACCTTTGCCGACGCCGAGAACCTGCTCGATTATCTCGACGAGCTCGGAGTGTCGCACCTGTATCTGTCGCCGATCCTGACGCCGGTCGGCGGGTCGGCGCACGGTTACGACGTCACCGACCCGACGACGGTGTCGGCCGAACTCGGCGGCCCGGCGGGTCTGGCGCGGCTGTCGGCGGCGGCGCGGGCCCGCGGCATGGGACTGGTGGTCGACATCGTCCCCAACCACGTCGGGGTGGACAAGCCGGAGCAGAACCCGTGGTGGTGGGATGTGCTGCGGCACGGCCCGTCGTCGACCTATGCGCCGCATTTTGACATCGACTGGGATCTGGCCGATGGCCGAATAGTGTTGCCGGTATTGGGTTCTGACGACGACGTTGCCGACTTGACCGTCGACGGTGATCTTTTACGGCGGGGTACTCTGGCGTTCCCGATCGCCCCCGGTACCGGTCACGGCACCGGCCCCGAGGTGCACGACCGCCAACATTACCGGCTGATCGGGTGGCGGCACGGACGGTGTGGTTATCGCCGTTTCTTTTCGATCACATCGCTGGCCGGGCTGCGCCAGGAGGATCGTTCGGTGTTCGACGCCAGCCACGCCGAGGTGGCCCGCTGGTTCGCCGAGGGGCTCGTCGACGGCATACGCATCGACCATCCCGACGGCTTGTCGGATCCACCGGGCTACCTGCACCGGCTGCGCGAACTCATCGGACCCGACGCCTGGATCGTGATCGAGAAGATCCTCGCCGTCGACGAGGCGTTGGAGCCGACGCTACCGATAGCCGGGACAACGGGTTACGACGTGCTTCGGGAGATCGGCGGGATTTTCGTCGACCCGAACGGTGCACCGGCGTTGACGGCGTTGCTCGAATCCGCGGGCATCGACTACCAACACACCCCGGCCATGCTGGCCGATCTCAAGACCGCCGCGGCCACCGAGACCTTGGCCGCCGAGTTGGGCAGGCTGCGGCGGTGCATCGTCGCGGCGGCCGGCGCCGACCACCCCGAACTGCCCGCAGCTGTGGCCGCGCTACTCACACACATCGACGTCTATCGCACCGACTACCGCGGTTTGGCCGCAATACTGCCTGCTGCGCTGGCGGCGACCCAGTCTGCTGCACCGGAATTGGACGTTCCACTGCAGCTGATTGCGAGCGCGTTGGCCGGCGGCGGTGAACCGTCGACGCGGCTGCAGCAACTGTGCGGCGCGGTGACCGCAAAGGCCGTCGAGGATTGCCTGTTCTACCGCGACGCCCGGCTGGTGTCGCTGAACGAAGTTGGCGGCGAACCACATCGCTTCGGCGTCGGCGCCGCGGAATTCCATCACCGCGCCGCGGCCCGCGCCCGACTCTGGCCGCAGGCGATGACGACGTTGTCGACCCATGACACCAAACGCGGCGAGGACGTCCGGGCCCGCATCGGTGTGCTGTCCCAGGTTCCGTCGCTGTGGGCCGAATTCGTCGCCCGCTGGGAAGCCGCGACCCCCGCCCCTGACCCGGCCACCGGATTGTTTCTGTGGCAGAACATCTTCGGCGTCTGGCCGGCCACCGGCGAGGTCACTAGCGAACTGCGCGACCGGTTACACGGATACGGCGAGAAGGCCATACGAGAAGCGGCCTGGCACACCTCCTGGCACAACCCGAACGCCGACTTCGAGAGTGCGGTGCACGGCTGGCTGGACGCCGTGCTCGACGGCCCGGTGGCGCGCGAGCTGACCAACCTGGTGCTCCGGCTCCAAGCGCACGCCGAGAACGACGCGTTGGGCCAAAAGCTGCTCGCCCTGACCGTGCCCGGCATCCCCGACATTTATCAGGGCACGGAGTTGTGGGACGACAGCCTGGTCGACCCGGACAACCGACGCCCGGTGGACTACGAAGCCCGACGCCAAGCCCTGAGGTCCTTGCAGCATCCGAAAATTCGAGTCGTCAAAGCGGCCTTGCAATTGCGCCGCGCCCGTCCGGACACCTTCCTGCGGGGCGGCTACCACCCGGTACTTGCCGGGGGAACCGCCGCCAATCATGTGCTGGCGTTCGTGCGCGGTGACGACGTGCTGGTCGCCGTGACCCGCTGGACGGTGCACCTCGAGCAATCCGGCTGGGGCGACACCGTGGTGTCGATGCCCGAGGGCGGGTGGACCGACACGCTGACCGGCGCGGTGGTCACCGGTCAGGTACCGGCCACCGAGTTGTTCGCGGAGCTGCCGGTGGCCCTGCTGGAGCGCACCAATGGCTGAATTCGCCGTGTGGGCACCCAGACCGGAGAAGGTCCGCGTCGACGTCGAGGGTGAGGTTCATCCGATGACGCGCAGCCAGGACGGCTGGTGGCGGACCACTGTCGACGCGGCACCAACTGCCCGCTACGGGTATCTCCTCGACGACGATCCGAAGGTGCTGCCCGACCCGCGATCGCCCCGGCAGCCCGACGGCGTGCACGGCCGCTCGCAGTTGTGGGAGCCCGCGACCGAGGCGTGGACGGACAGCGGCTGGACCGGCCGTTCGGTGCAGGGTGCGGTGATCTACGAGCTGCACATCGGTACCTTCACGCCCGAGGGCACCTTCGACTCGGCGATCGAAAAGCTGGATTACTTGGTGGATCTCGGCGTTGACTTCGTCGAGGTGATGCCGGTCAACGCGTTCTCGGGCACACACGGCTGGGGATACGACGGGGTGCTGTGGTACGCGGTGCATGAACCCTACGGCGGACCCGACGGGCTGATCCGGTTCGTCGACGGCTGCCATCGCCGCGGCCTGGGCGTGCTGATCGACGCGGTGTTCAACCATCTCGGCCCGTCGGGTAACTACCTGCCGCGGTTCGGGCCGTACCTGTCGTCCGCGAGTAACCCGTGGGGAGAAGGCATCAACATCGCCGACGCCGACTCCGACGAAGTGCGCCGCTACATCATCGACTGTGCGCTGCGCTGGATGCGTGATTTCCACGCCGACGGGCTGCGCCTAGACGCCGTTCATGCGCTGGTGGACACCACCGCGATCCATATCCTGGCAGAGCTATCGGCCGAAACCGCACTACTGGCCGAGGAACTGGACCGTCCGCTATCGCTGATCGCGGAGAGCGACGTCAACGACCCGCGGACGATCACGCGCGGTCGCAGCGGCGGCTACGGGATGACCGCGCAGTGGGATGACGACATCCACCACGCCATCCACACTGCGGTGTCCGGGGAGCGCCAGGGCTACTACGCCGACTTCGGTTCGCTGGCCACACTGGCAAAAACGTTGCGCAACGGCTTCTTCCACGCGGGCACATATTCGTCGTTTCGCAAGAGGCGACACGGACGGCCATTGAACACAGCGGAGAGCTCAGGGATTCCGGCCACCCGGCTGCTGGCCTACACCTGCACCCACGACCAGGTCGGCAATCGCGCGCTGGGAGATCGCCCGTCGCAAAGCCTGACCTATGGCCAGCTGGCCGTCAAAGCCGCGCTGGTACTCGGGTCTCCCTACACTGCAATGCTTTTCATGGGCGAGGAATGGGGCGCGTCGACCCCGTTTCAATTCTTCAGCTCCCATCCAGAGCCCGAGCTGGCGCGCGCCACCGCTGAGGGACGCAAGCAGGAGTTCGCTGATCACGGTTGGGACGCCGACGATATCCCCGACCCGCAGGACCCGCAGACCTTCCAGCGCTCGAAATTGGACTGGGACGAGGCCGACACCGGTGACCATGCGCGACTGCGCCGGCTCTATCAGGACCTGATCACACTGCGGCGTGATGAAACTGACCTGGGCGACCCGTGGCTCGACCACCTGGTGATCGACTACGACGAGGACCGCCGCTGGATCGTCATGCACCGGGGCCGGTTGGCGGTCGCCTGCAACCTGGGCGCCGAGGCGGCGGCCGTTCCGGTTACCGGCGAGGTGGTGCTGTGCTCCGCTTCGCCCAGCGTCGCTGCCACGACCACCGAGTTGCAGCCGTATTCGTTCGCGGTCCTGCGGGCTGTGGATAGCTGACTACCCGCGGCGCCGCCGACCGCTGATGATGCGCGAATGAGTCATCACGAGCTGTTGCCGATTCCGCAAATTGCCACCGCATGCGATCCGGTTTACTCAGCAGCCGATCTGCGCCAGCGGTGGCGTGCGCTGATGGGGCCGCTGGGATTTGACGAACGGCTGCTGTGGTTCGGCCTGATTGGGCCGGATCGCTGCTTCACCAGGAAGCTCAGCCACATCCCGGTGCGCCCGCGGCCACAAGGACGCATCGTGTGGAACCTGATGTCGGCGCTGCGCACGCTGCTCGACGACCTGGGACCGCGAAACACGGTGGCGTTGCTACTGACCGGGCCCGGGCGTGGGCCGGTTTCATCCGCCGACCGGGTGTGGTCGAAAACGTTGACGGACATGGCCGAAAGGTTCGCGGTTCCGTTGGAACCGATCTTCCGCGCCAACGACGAAACGCTGGAGCAACTATCACAGAATCTGTGATACTGTGAGCCTGTGAAGAACATCACCGTGTCGGTTGCTGACGACGTCTATCGCACGGCGCGGATTCGGGCAGCGGAGCTCGGCAAGTCCCTGAGCGCCCTCGTTGCCGAGTTCCTAAACTCGCTTTCCGAGCGGGAGACGGAATTCGCTCGACTGGAGGCAAAGCAGCGGCGGGTCCAGGGCGAAATCCGCAACTTTCGCGCGCGCGACCGCCTGAGCCGTGACGACGTCCACGACCGTGCGGTTCATTGACACCAATGTCCTGCTATATGCGATCTCGCGCGATCGCGGAGAGCAGGACAAGACGAAGCGCGCCAACGAAATCCTCGCCGGCCGGGACATAGCGCTATCCGTTCAGGTTCTGCAGGAGTTCTACGTCCAGGCGACGCGCAAGAGCCGGCGGGATCCGCTCACCCGTGAGCAGGCCATCGAGTTGGTCGAGTCGTTCATGCGCTTTTCCGTCGCGCCCATCACAGCGGGCCTGATGCTGGCCGCATTTGCGACACATCGGCGTTTTGGCATCTCTTACTGGGACGCCGCGATCCTCGAGGCTAGCCGCTCGCTCGGCTGCGATGTCGTCCTCTCCGAGGACCTCAGCGACGGCGAAGACTACGCCGGCGTGCGAGTAGAGAACCCGTTTCGTGCCAGTCACGACAAATAGCGGTAGCCCTCGAACCGCGCTCGGGAGCTCACGTCCGCGCCGTGGCATTCGGTTAGGTGCATCGTTTTGGTGACCACTCTGCCAGCGAATCGGTCTCGGTGATCGCAGCAAGCAGCCGGATTCCCGTCACGCCTGGGCGCCTTCATATTTTTTGAATAATCGCGGTTCCCGCGCGGTAGTGCGGCTGCGGACGCCCCTACGACCCTGGGATGACGCGAATTTCCGACCAAGGGACGATGTATGTCGGCGATGTGGTTCGTACGATGCAGCTATGGCGCTTGGCCTGGGGCAATGCCGCGTCGGGGGGCGAGTCATAATGAGCCCTGCGCCACCCCGTATGTGGGATGTCGTGCTGCGACGGAAGGCCAATCGATGCCCGAACCTCAAACGTCGGCTGTCACGATACAGAGCGTTGCGGCGGATGTCGGCGTCTGCTCAGCGGAGACGCCCGGATTAGCGAGCTGCGACGTCTGCATCGTGGGGGCCGGCCTCGCCGGACTCAATGCCCTGTTCGTCGCCAGCCGGTACCTGTCTCGCGATCAGAAGGTCATCCTGGTCGACCGCCGTGACCGCGTCGGCGGCATGTGGGTCGATACCTACCCGTACGTGCGACTGCACCAGCCGCATCCGATGTTCACCGCCGGAAACATCAAGTGGACTCTGGGCCAGGACCGCTCGTACTTGGCGACGAAGAGCGAGGTGCTCCACCACTTTGAACATTGCCTCAATGTGATTAAGCAGCGGGTGCAGGTTGAGGAGTTCTTCGGCTGGGCAGTCGAGTCCGACG
>NZ_JBAPPI010000127.1:0-3770 GCF_049280035.1 Mycobacterium sp.
GCGCAGGTGGTGGGCGAGTTGCCGCGCCGCGCCGCCGCCGACGGAGTCGACGACGATGTCGAGCTCGGCATTGCTCAGTGACTGGGCCAGGTTGGATTCCAAATTCTCATCGTCGATGACGACCCGATCCCCACCCCAGCTGCGGACCAGCTCGGCGCCGGCCTCGCGCCGGACCACGCTCACGGTTTTCCACCCGAACCGCTGCGCCAGCTTGATCAGGTACTCCCCGACCGCCGAGTTGCCCGCCGTCTGGCCTATCCAGCGGTCGGGCATCGAGGGATCACCGTAGTTACGCAGCAGCAGCAGGGCGGTCATCGGGTTGATCCCCACCATCGCCAGCTGAACGATATCGATATCGTCGGGCACGACAACGATATCGGTCGTGTGGGCGATCACATGGGTGGCCCAAGTGCCGTGCCGGTAAGTCGGTATGAGCAGCACCCGCGCTCCGACCAGCGACTCGTTCTCGCCGGGACCGACGGCCAGGACCCGGCCGACGCCCTCGGCGCCGACGTCGGATGGGAGCTGCGGGGTGATGAAGTACTGGCCGCTGATGTAGAGGAAGTCCGAGGCGTTGATGGTGGCGGCCTCAACCTCGACGAGCACCTGGCCGGGACCCGGTGCGGGCGCGTCGAATTCGACGAGTTCCAAAACGTCGGCAGGTTCGCCGATTGCGGTCATCTGGAGTTTACGCATGCCGACCTCTCGATATACGTTGGGATTAGTCCTGTTTGATGACATGAAGGGTGCTCAGCGGCCCCCCGAGCTGCATTAGTTTGCCGCCGTCCCGGAGGCCGCCTACTTGCACCGGCGCGAAGCCGAGTTTGCTGATCAGCTGGTCGAAATCTGCGCAGGCAGTCTTGTCGTCCCCGGCGTAGAACACGACTTGGCGGCCGTCGCCGTGGCGCGGATCAGCCGCCAAGTAACTGGCGTACATCGCGTTGAATGCCTTGACGACCGTCGCACCGGGCAGATGTCGGGCAACCCATTCGCTGCCGGTCTCCTCGCCCAGGTCGACATAGCCGCTGTAAACCGGTGTGTATTCGGCAAATTGGTTGGTGGCGTCGACCACGACCCGCCCGGTCCAGTCCGCCACAACGTCAACAAGTTCCGGCACGCGCAGAAATGGCAACGCCAAAATGACCAGATCGGCGTCGGCTGCCTGCTCAACGGTCACCGCTTGGGCCGGGTCGCCGAGGTCAGCCACCAGGTCAGTGAGGCTGTCGGGGCCGCGGCTGTTGCTGAGATACACCGGTATCTGTGCGGCGACCAAGTGATGCGCCAACGCCTGTGCGATCGGCCCCGAGCCGATGAATCCCACGGTGTTAAACACGGTTATGCCCCTTCGAGCAGTGAAGCGAGAATGTCCGCGCCACACCACGTTTTGGTGATGCGCGCACGCGGTTGCGCGTGCTCGGGTGTTGTCATGGCTTGACCACCACCGTGCCGACCTTGCCGGGCTGGGAGACGTGGCGCACCGCGTCGGTGATTCGGTCGAGTGGGTAGACGGCTGCGACGTCAAAGTGCTGCGGCATGCCGGTTGTAATCGTGATCGCACTGGCCACATCGGAGGCGCGTTGCTCGGCTGATACGGCAGTGAGCCACCGATTGATCGTCAGCCCGCGGATCCCCAGTGCCGAGTACAGGACCGCGGTGGCGTGCAACGGAATCGGCTCTTGGCCCAGCGCGCCGTAGATGATCAGGGTGCCGCCGGGGGAGAGGGTCGACAGGAGGTCGTCCGCCATGGTGCCGCCGACGGGGTCCAGGGCGACCGGTATGGGTCGGCCGGCGGCGGCAGTCCGTATCCGTTCGACAAAGTCCGGGTCGGAGGTGGATACCACTGGCACCGTGGGGAAGCGGTCCCTCAGCTGGTGGGCTCGTGCCTCGCTGCGCACGATGCTGATCGTGGCGATCTGGTGGTGTTCGGCAATAGCGGTGAACAGTCGGCCCACGGACGAGGCTGCGGCGTTGTTCAGCACCACCCCGTCGAACCCGACGGCGAAATGACGCTGTGCCGCGCGGCGCAGCAGCAGCGCGGTGATCGGGTTGCACAGCATTTGGGCGGCCACCTCGTCGGGCACCGAGGCGGGCACGGGGACCGCGATCGTGGCGTCGACATTGACGACCTGGCGCCACGCCCCAGAGTGAGGGAAGAAGCTGACCCGGCTACCGGGGCTGAAACCGCTCACCCCGGTGCCAACGTCGAGGACCACCCCGGTTGCTTCGATGCCCGCGATCTGCTCGCCGGTCAAGGCTGATGAGGCGGATATGGCCAGCAGGTCACCAGGATGGATCGGAAACGCGGTGATTTGTACCTGCAGCTGAGCGAGGCCGGGTGGTGGAGGTTCCCCAATATCGGTTGCCTCGAGCACCTCTGCGGGGTCGCCGGAGCGCCGGTAGGTGATCGCCAGGCTCATGCGGTGGACCCCGCGCCGACGGCGTCGGCGATAAAGCCGGCCACCGCCACCGGTTGCGCGATGAAGGCGGTGTGCGAGCCGGCGATGGACTTCGTGGTGGCGCCCATGCGTTCGGCCATGAACCGCTCGGCGTCGGGCGGGATGGCATTGTCGTGCTCGGACACCAGATACCACGATGGCTTGGCTTTCCAGCCGGCGGCGGTGGCGTTCTCGGTCAGCGCGGCCAGCGAGAGCGGCCGCTGACTGGCGCACATGACCTCGACGATATCGACGGGTACGTCGGCGCAGAAGGTCTCGCGGAAACGCTCCTTGGCGATGTAGAGGTCGGGGCCCTGCGGTGCGCCCGGCGCGTCGTAGCCGGTGGGATAGGAAGTGCTTGCCAGCAGCGACGGCGGGAAGGGTTGTTGCACGCTGGCGCAGCTTTCGCCCTCCTCGAGCCCGAACGCGGCCAGGTAGACCAGTGCGGTGACGTTGTCTAGCCCGGCTGAGGCCTGCGTGATGACAGCACCGCCGTAGGAATGCCCGACGAGCACAACCGGAGCGTCGAGTGCGGCGACGAATGCTGCGACGGCTGCGGCGTCGAAGGCAAGGCTGCGCAGGGGATTGGGCACCGCTACAACAGTGTGGCCAGCGCTTTGCAACTCTCGGATCACCCCGGCGAACCCGGACGCGTCGGCGAACGCGCCATGCACCAGAACGATCGTCGGTGTCGTTGAGGTGGTCATGATCGTTGCCCCTGTGCGATGGGTTGCGCCGTGTTCGCCACCCAACATGGCATGGCTGCAGCTGGCGGTCCGTCACCTATTTGGGTGACGCGTCTTTGCGTCTTGGGGTCACGTTTTCGGGTGAGTGAACGCCAAATGCTACCGACAGATACTCGTTTTCGGGGCTCATCGGCGGGCGGTGCTCGCCGGGCAATGAGGAGGGACTCACACGATGCCGATGATCGACGTGTACGCGCCCGCGGGTGCGTTCGAGGACAAACACTTGCTGGCCCGCCGCCTGGCGGCTGCGTTGATGTTGATTGAGGAAGTTCCCGATATCGCGATGTTCCGTCAGAACACCGCTGCGTTCATTCACGAACTTCCCGCCAACGCGATCGCCAACGTGGACGGCGGCTCGGATTACGTGCGCGTGCAGGTCCTGACCAACGCCGGCGCGTTGGATCGCGGCAAGCAGGTCGCCGTGGTGGCCCGTTTCACCGAGCTGATCGCCGGCGCGCCCGGTAATCCACCGCCACCCAACCGGATCTGGGTATTGCTCACCGAGGCGACCGACGGCGGCTGGGGGCTGTGGGGGCACGCGCATACCAACGTCGACCTGATCGCCGCGGTACGACGTGAGCTGGCTCAG
>NZ_JBAPPI010000128.1:0-2626 GCF_049280035.1 Mycobacterium sp.
GGCGCCAGGTGCACGCCTTGGGGATGTACAGCCAGTCGCCCGCGCGGTAGGGCAGCGGCCCGAACTCCGTCTCCAAAAGACCCGTGCCCTGGTGCACAAAGCACAGCAGATCACCGTCGACGTGTCGGGTGTAAAACGGCATCGGCGCCTGCCGGCGGGAGAGTGAGATGCGGCAGTCAGCGTTGGCGAACATCAACAGTGGCCCACCGCTGGCGTCGGCGGCGTCGCTCGGCTTGAGCTCGCTGCACAGCACGTCGATGGGGCGCAGCGGACCCTGCGACCGGTACGCGGTGGGGTCGTGGCGGCGGTACATATTGGCGGTTCGGCCGGTGAATCCGCCCCGGCCGAGCTCGTCATCTCTGAGACCGTCGAGGTCGGCGTGCAGGCGACGCGGTGTCCTGCCTTTACGCAGGTGAATAAAGGATTCCATGAACGACTCCAAGGTTGCGACAGCGTCGGCGGCAAGGCGGAACTGAAAGTGACATTACTTTTTGTTTTGCTCCGGCACAAGGGCCGGCGTCGCCCCAGAGTCCGCCGAGACTTAAACCATTGCGCATTATCCCGGCGTGCCTTCGCTGACGTTTAAGTGTCGCGGACGCGTACGACGACCTTCCCCTTAGCGGTGCGATTCTCCAACGATGCGATCGCCGCGGCGGCCTCGTCCAGCGGGTAGACCACCGGCTCCGGTGGAGCCAGCCGACCCGACGCAAGCAGCTGCTCGAGTTCGGCCCACTGCTCGGTAAGCGCACCGGGGTGGGTGCCTGCCCAGGCGCCCCAGCCGACACCGACCACGTCAATGTTGTTGAGCAGCAGCCGATTCACTTTCACCGTGGGTATTTCGCCGCCGGTAAAGCCGATCACCAGCAGCCGCCCTCCGGGAGCAAGCGAGCGCAGCGAGTCGGTGAACCGGTCGCCGCCGACGGGATCGACCACCATGTCGACCCCGCGGCCGTTCGTCAATTCTTTTGCCGCGTCCTTGAATCCGTCGGCGAGTACGACGTCAGTCGCGCCCGCTGCCGTCGCGATCTCGGCTTTGTCTGCACTGCTGACCACCGCGATCACCCGGGACGCCCCGAGTACCGGCGCCAACCGCAGCGTGGACGTGCCTATCCCGCCGGCTGCGCCGTGCACTAGCACCGTCTCGCCGGACTGCAGCCGCCCACGGATTGTCAGCGCGAAATACATGGTCAGGTCGTTGAACAGCAGGCCGGCGCCCGCCGTGAAGCTCACGTTGTCCGGAAGCTTGAACACGCGGTCGGGTGCGAGCACCGCGACTTCGGCCATGCCGCCGGTGAGCATGGTTAGCCCGACAACTCTGTCGCCGGGACGCACATGGGCGTCGTCGGGTGCCGATCGGACCACGCCGGCGATCTCGGCGCCCAGCACGAACGGCGGATCGGGCTTGTACTGGTAGAGGCCGCGGGTGAGGAGCGCATCCGGAAACGCCGCTCCCGCCGCGTGCACCTCGACGACGACGCCGTCGCCGGTCGGTTCGTCGATTTCGCCAACCTCGACCGCGTCCGGACCATCGAGTCGAGTCAACTGTGCTGCGCGCATAGCCGAATAGCCTACGGGCGGACCCAGCCCGCTCAGAACCCGCCGGCCACGCGCACCACAGCGCGACCGGAGAACCGTCCGGCACGCACCTGGTCGAGCACGGCGATCACGTCTTTGACGTCGACTTCCGTGGTGATGGTGTCGAGGTGGCGCGGGCGCAAGGAGTTGCCCAGCCGCCCCCACAGCTCACGGCGCGGGCCGATCGGCATCAGCACCGAATCCATGCCCAGCAACGCGACGCCGCGCAGGATGAACGGCAGCACCGTGGTGTGCAGCGCGGGGCCGCCGGTCAGTCCGCTGCAGGCCACCGCACCGCCATAGTCGACGGCGCTGAGCACATCGGCCAGCGTCGCGCCGCCCACGCAGTCCACTCCGCCCGCCCAGCGCGCCTTGGCCAGCGGCCGCGGCTTGGCGTCTGGATCGGCGGGCAGCCGACCGATAACCTCAGCGGCACCAAGGTCTTTCAGCCGTTGGCCGGCTCCTGTGTCCTGGGCCTTGCCGCTTGAGGCCACCACGTGAAAGCCGGCCCCGGCGAGCAAGTCCACGCTGATCGAGCCGACGCCGCCGGTCGCCCCGGTCACCACGACCGCTCCGGCGCCGGGTTGCACGCCCCAGTCGATGAGTGCCCGCACGCTCATCGCGGCGGTGAAGCCGGCGGTGCCGATGGCCGCGGCGTCGTGCGCACTCAGGCCGTCCAGCCGCACGACCTGATCAGCGGGCAGCCGAGCGTATTCGGCGTAGCCGCCGTGGTGCCCGGTGCCGATCTGGTAGCCGTGCGCGACGACGGAGTCGCCGACCGCGAAGTCCGGTGACTGTGACTCGACAATCTCGCCGGCCACATCGATGCCCGGTACGACGGGGTAGTCGCGCACCACCCCGCCGCCAGGGGTCAGCGCCAGCGCGTCCTTGAAGTTGACGCTGGAATACAGCACCCGGATCGTCACATCGCCGGGCGGCAGGTCCTCCGGATGGAGGGTCTCCACCGTAGCGGTGATCTGGTCGCCTTCTTGGCGCGCGAGGAGCGCTTGAAACGTGTCCATGCCTCGACGCTAACCTTCCGGAATGGATT
>NZ_JBAPPI010000129.1:0-8083 GCF_049280035.1 Mycobacterium sp.
CCCCAGGACCGCAACAACGTGAATAACGCCGTCTCAACCGCGAACAACGCCGGCTGGGCGAATTCGGTGCTGTCGAGCAGACCCTGATCATCACCCCAAACAACTCGGCGCAGCGGCAGTCGCAGATGCCGATCCAACTCATCGGCCACCGCGTCAAAAGCCTTGGCGAATACCGGCATTTGGCCATACAACTCGCGGCCCATCCCGATCGACTGCGAGCCCTGCCCGGGGAACACCATCACCGTCTTGCCCACCGGCCCCACCCGGCCCATCACCACGCCCGCACCCGGCTCATCGCGGGCGACCGCGGCCAACCCCGCCATCAACTGCTCGCGGTCGCCACCCACCGCCACTGCTCGATGTTCAAACACCGACCGCCGCGCCAACGACCACCCCACATCGACCGGGTCCAGCCGTTGGTCGGCTTGCACGTGGGCCAACAATCGGTCCGCCTGCGCGCTCAATGCCTCAGCCGATCGAGCCGAAACCACCCACGGCAGCGCCGACAACCCCATCCGGTCAGGTCCACCGGAATTCGTTGCGCGGCTAGCACTTTCGGTTGCCTCGGCCGGGGCTTGCTCCAAGATCACATGAGCGTTGGTGCCGCTGATCCCAAACGAGGACACGGCTGACCGGCGCGGGTGCCCGTCGGCCGGCCAGCCCCGGGCCTCGGTCAGCACCGACACCGCCCCGGTCGACCAATCCACATACGGGGATGGAACGTCGACGTGCAGTGTCGGCGGCATCACCCCGTAGCGCATCGCCTGCACCATCTTGATCACCCCGGCCACCCCGGCCGCGGCCTGAGTGTGAGCCATATTCGATTTGATCGAGCCCAACCAGAGCGGCCGCCCCGGTGGGCGGTCTTGCCCATAGGTGGCCAACAGCGCCTGCGCCTCGATGGGATCACCCAAGGTGGTGCCCGTGCCGTGGGCCTCCACCACATCCACATCGGCGGCGGTCAACCCCGCGCTGGCCAATGCCGCCCGAATCACCCGCTGCTGGGAAGGCCCATTAGGTGCGGTCAAGCCGTTGGACGCGCCATCCTGATTGATCGCGCTACCGCGCACCACTGCCAACACCGAATGCCCCAGCCGTCGCGCATCCGACAACCGCTCGAGCACCACAACGCCGGCGCCCTCACCCCACGCTGTCCCATCAGCCGCGCCGGCAAACGACTTACAACGCCCGTCAGCGGCCAGCCCCCGCTGTCGACTAAACCCGACGAAAACCGCCGGCGACGAGATCACCGTCGCCCCACCGGCCAACGCCAAATCACACTCGCCCGACCGCAATGACTGCACCGCCCAATGCATTGCCACCAAGGACGACGAGCACGCGGTATCCACCGACACCGCCGGACCCTCCAACCCCAAGAAATACGACACCCGCCCCGACGCCACGCTCGACGCCGTGCCGGTCAGCCGATACCCCTCCAAGTCGGTTGCCTCGCTCGCATAGCTTTGCCCGAAGATCCCGGTGAACACTCCGGTCGCCGAGCCCCGCAACGATGTCGGTTCAATCCCGGCGTCCTCCAGGGCCTCCCAGGAGCACTCCATCAACAATCGCTGCTCCGGGTCCATGGCCAATGCCTCGCCCGAGGCGATCCCGAAAAACCCGGCATCAAAACCGGCCACGTCCGCGACAAACCCGCCGCGCCGCGTATAGGTCTTGCCCATGGCGTCTGGATCAGGGTCAAACAACCCGTCCACATCCCAACCCCGATCGGTGGGAAACTCCGACACCACATCCCGACCCTGCGCCACGACCTCCCACAGCCCGCGCGGGGAGTCCACCCCGCCCGGGAACCGGCAGCCCATCCCCACCACGACCACCGGCTCGTCGGCTTTCGCTGGGGAAGGCAGCGCCACCGGCGTGGCCGATCCAGAGAGTTCAGCCTCCAAATACTGAGCTAGTCCGGTAACCGAGCCGTAGTCCCATCCGACCGTGTCGCGCAGCCGCAGGCCTGTCACTGCCGCCAATCGATTACGAAGTTCTACGGTCATTTGCGAGTCAAAACCCAGCTCCGCGAAGGTCAGATCCGGATTTACCGACTGAGGGCCGGGCTCACCCAATATTTTCGCGGCCGCTGCACGAACTGCATCCGCCACCAGCCGGTGACGTTCCTCCTGCAAAACGGCCAACCGCTCGTTAAGCGTCACGCCGCCCGGGTTTTCAACAATCTGGACGTTCGATGCCGGTGCGTTATCAAGCGATGCCTCGGTGTCCGACCGCGGCGCCATAGCGGGGAGGTCCCAAATTGGTTTTGTTGGGCTCTCCGCGCGAAGCGCACCGCGCAACAACTTTCCGTTCGAGGTTCGAGGAAGCCGTTCAACGATGGCAAACCTGTGCGGCACCTTGAATGCAGACAGCTGGCTAAGCAATCGGCGATGGATACCTCGGATAACTGAGTGCTCAACGAATTGGCCGCTCGCCGGAACCAGAAACGCCTGCAACGCCCACGCTCCGGTGGACTCCGTTACTGAGACAACCGCGGCCTCGGCCACATTTTCGTCCTCGACGATGAGTTGCTCAACCTCGCCGGGATTAACGTTGATACCCCCGACAATTTCGGTATCGTCCGCGCGGTAACGGTAGGTAACCCATCCGTCGCCGTCGATGCAGACCCGATCCCGCGTGTCAAGCCAATCCCCATTCGTCAAAGGACTTGTGGGTCGGTTCCAGTAGCCTGCGGCAATCGACGGTCCGCGGACCCATAGGTCGCCCTCAACCCCTGGCTCGGCGGTTGCGCCATCGGGCGCCACCACTCGAATCTCATAAGGGTGCAGCACCTTTCCAAGGGTCCCCGGACGCCATTCGTCGACGCTGTTCGATACGAATGTCTGCCCAACCTCGGTAGATCCGATGCCGTCGAGAATGGGAATACCGCCAAAGAACTCCATGAGTCGCTCGGCGAGCCCGACCCCAAGAGCCTCTCCCGCCGATACCACACATCGGAGCGAACGAAACGAATCGGGAGAGCATGTCTCGAGAACTCTGGCAAAGAAGGTTGGTACACCGTAAAGTACCGAGGGCGCAAATCTCGCACTTAGTTCGGCAGCCAGATCCGCGCTGACCGGCAATCGATTGATTACCGACGAACTACCGGTCGCCAATGGAAACCAGACCGAATTACCCAGACCATACGCGAAATGCATGCGTGCGATGCTTAGCCCGGTGTCTTGGGGAGTGAGCCGCAATGCTTTGCCACACATAGCCTCAACAAACGTCAACGCATCGCCGTGCCGATGGATCGCAGCTTTCGGTGCACCCGTAGTACCAGATGTGTAGGTAGCGTACGCAAGAGCGTCGCTACTCACCGGCTCATAGTCTCCCGGCTCGACTCGGCTCGCATCGGACAAGAGCTCCTCGGTTTCCACAACGCACGACCGCTGAAACCGAGCCCGGAGCGCGCCAGACGTGACGACGAGCGCCGGCTCCGTGTCGCGTTCTTGAAACGCGTGTTCGTCGAGATGGGACTCCGGAGTCGCGAGGAACGCCAGAACCCCGCGAGCCAGGCAGGCTAGCAATAGCTCCACTAGTTCCGGCGAATCCGGAAGGCACAACAGGACGCGGTCTCCTCTGGAAATACCGCGGTTTTTCAGCACTTCGCCAAGACGTGCGCCGCTGTCATGGATTTGGCCATGTGTCACGACGTGCGGCGCATAGTAGGCGGGCTTGTCATACCATCCTGCTTCTGATGCCCGCTTAGCCAGTAGCCTTGCCAGGTTCCCGTTGTCAGCGCCAGAGACTTCTCCGGATCCGCTCAGTAGATGCAAATCGATCTCCAGCTCCTTGTATTCGATGTCGTTCGAATGTTGGCAACGATCGGGTTCATCTTACGGAGCATCGTGGAATACATTTCGAAGGAAATACTCGGTGATAATAATCACTGGTTGTCCTCCGCTAATGACGCTATACCGGCGGGCGACAATCCTCGGTTCCGAATTCTGGTATCCAGCAAGCTCGAGCCAACCAGGCGGCTGTCCTATCCAGACTTTAGCCTCCCCCTTAAACGTTTCAAGGCAACTAGCTGTGATAACCTCACCAATAGGACGCTCCGTCTTTGTCAAGCTTGTCGTAATCGCGGCAGGTAACAAGTCAATAGCAATCAACGACTCCGCCGCTACAAATGGGTGCCCTGAACTCCGGCCCTTGAGTAAGATCTGACGCTGAAGAACCCGGCCGCTCGGTAATTGCTCCAGACCGGATATCCCCGGCGCCATGTCGTGAACCTGCTGCTCGACAATCTGCACGACGATCTCATCATTAGCGACAATGCCGAGAATCCGAGTGAGGGTGCCGTTGCTTGCTATTAGTATCCGAAGGTCACGATTGAGCTTTCGAATTTCGTCATCAGGTAGAAAGCACTCGATCGCATCTCGACCAGCCCAGTGTCCGAGTCCGGCTTCCTGGTCAATGTCCGCCATCAGGCCGGAACGTCCAAGCGTGTGAATTCACAATTTGGGTAACGCTCGACGCGCGCTGAACGTCGGACCTTACCGCTGGTGGTAACCGGAATCGAGCCCTGCGCCACCAGAACGAGATCCGCAACGCGCAGACCTGCCTGTGTTGGTTGTATCGCCACTGACCACCTCCTTCTTGCCCCTCTTGCGGGTCTCGGCACCGAGTTTAGGCAACTGCCCAGCAGATTTCTCGCGGAACCAGCACGCCCTCGAGCTGGGCCTTGACCCGGCAACAACGCGGGATGGCCGATCAGGGTCACGCTCGGGCCGGCGGGTCCACGTCCCCGGCTACTTCCAGGCACACCGCGAGAGCTCCGGCGCCGACGTGCAAAGCGAGGACCGGGCCAAGGTCGGTGACGATCGCCGGCTCACACGCTGCCAGCCGCTCGGCCAGTGCGGCGACCAGATCAGTCGCGCCGTCGGGGTTGGCGACGTGATGCACTGCGATCGCGGCCGAATGCTCTCCGACGACTTCACACACCCGGTCGATCATCGTCGCGACTGCCTTGCTGGCGGTGCGTACCCGCTGCGCCAGAACGAGTTTGCCGTCATCGATGCGCAGTAGCGGCTTGAGTGCCAGCTTGGTGCCCAGCCAGGCACCGGCACCACCGATGCGCCCGCTGCGCCGCAAATTGTCCAGCTGGTGGACGACGATGAACCCGTGATTGCGGCTCACCGCCGCAGCGGCAGCTTCCGCAACGGTGTCGAGGTCGGCGCCGCGGGCCGCTGCCCGCGCGGCGGCCAGCGCGACGAAACCGGTATTCATAGCAGCCGATTTCGAGTCGACTACCCGCACCGCTGGGCCGATCTCGGCGGCGGTGGTCTCGGCGGCGCCGACGGTTCCCGATAGCGCCGCCGAAAGGTGCACCGCCACAACCCCGTCGCCCTCGCTGTCGGCCAGCGCCTGTCGATATGCATCGCTCAGTTCTGCCGGCGTCGCCGCGGCGGTGGTGGCCTGTCCGTAGTCGTGGATGTTGTCCGGAATGTCGTCCACGCCGTCACGCAGGTCGGTGTCGCCGAGCAGGACATGCAACGGGATCTGACGTATCGCCCACTGCTGGCGCAGCTCATCGGGAAGGCGCGCCGACGAGTCAGTGACCACCACGACAGGCATGTGAAGTCAGCCACGCGGTGTTTCGTTAGGCACGCCGGCTTGATTGCGCGGCTCCTCCTCATCGCGCTGCGCACTCTGCATCGTCGCCACGCCGGCTTCGGCCAGCGCCTTGAGCATCAACTCCGCGACCGCCTGGTGGGCTTCGAAGTTCCAATGAATACCGTCGGGGTTGCCGCGGCCACTCATAACATGTTCGGCGACTGCGGATTTCAGGTCGACGAGCGGGATGTCGTGCTGCTGAGCCCATTGAGTGATCGCCTCGACCGTCCCTGCCCGGCCATGATGGGCCTTTCCGTACGTCTCGGCGATGTGCACCGAGGGCAGCGACGCCACGATCGGAATGCCGGGCCGATTGAAATCGATTGCACCGCGCGTCAGTTCGAGGTATTCGGCGGACAGGTGCGGTGGCAGCGCGGCTCTGGCCACTGGAGACAGCCGCGGCTGCACCCAACCGTAGCCGTCGCGGGCCCATCGCCGCAGCCATGGCGGTCGCACATAGCGGATGAGTTCACGCAACGCCGTCGGCAGCGGCGACGGCAGCGAATCCATCCCACCGGTCGCGAAGACCACCGCCCCGGCGCGGGGAAGCGCCGCCCAGGCCCGCGGGTCCTGGGTGGCCGCCCACCACACATCGCGACACGTCCAGCCGATGCGGCCGATCAGCTCCAGATCCCAATCTAGCTGCGCGGCAACAATATTGGGCCAAATGCGGGGATCGTCTGCGGGTAGGCCGCCGGTCGGTCCGTAGTAGGCCAGTGAATCGGCGAAGATCAGCAGCGCCGGACGCAGCCGTTGTTCAGAGCACATCGCCGGCGACCTGTGCCGAAGCGTTCCACACGTCAAGCCGCCACCGAATGTCATCGGCGTTCTCGGGGCTAGTGCCCGTAACGGCGGAGTGCCCGGCCAGCTGCGTCCAGCTGGCATTGCCCATGCCGCCCACCGCGGGCCAGTTGGCAATCGGCAGCCGCAGCAGCGCCGCGGTCAGGGCCGCGATCAGCCCGCCGTGCGCGACCAGCACCACCGGCCGCGCCGGGTCCTCGCCGGCACCCCATTCGGGCTCACCGGCGACCAGCTCGGCGATCAACGGCAGGCTGCGCGCAGCCACGTCAACCCTGCTCTCGCCGCCGTGCGGTGCCCAAGTGGCGTCCTCGCGCCAGGCCAGCCGGGCGCCCGGTGCGACGGCGTCGATCTCCGCGTGCGTCATGCCCTGCCAGTCGCCGAGGTGGGTTTCGCGTAACCGGTCGTCGACCTGAACCTGCAAGCCGGTGTGCTCTGCCAAGGCGACCGCGGTGTCAAAGGCGCGTCGCAGATCCGACGACACGATCAGCAGCGGCTGGCGTTTGGCCAGCGCCTCGGCCGCGGCCACCGCCTGTGCGCGACCCAGCTCACTCAGCTCGGTGTCCAACTGGCCCTGCATCCGGCTGCCAAGATTGAATTCGGTTTGCCCGTGCCGCAGCATCACCAGGCGGCGCGTCGTCATGACCGGCTCGCAGAGTTCTCAGGGTCTTCGGACAAGTCCACCGCCACTACCGGGCAGTCACCCCAAAGCCGGTCCAGCGCATAGAAATTGCGTTCGTCTTGATGTTGGATGTGCACGACGATGTCGATGTAATCCAGCAAGGTCCAGCGGCCTTCTCGGGCACCCTCGCGGCGGGCGGGCTTGTAGCTGGCCTGGCGCATCTTTTCCTCGACCTCGTCCACAATGGCGTTGACCTGCCGTTCGTTGGACGCCGAGGCGATGACGAAGCAATCGGTGATGACGAGTTGACCGGAAACGTCGATGACGACGACATCATCGGCGAGCTTGGACGCCGCCGCGGACGCGGCGACAGTGGCCATCTCGATCGCCTCCGGGCTGGCCGTCACCTCGGGTCCCCGGGTTTGCGGTAGAGCTCGCGCTTGGAGATGTACTGCACGACACCGTCAGGCATCAGGTACCACAGCGGCCGCGACTCTTGCGCGCGCCGACGACAGTCGGTCGACGAGATTGCCAGCGCCGGGATTTCGACCAATGTCAACGCATCGTCGGGCAGGCCGTCGAGGACATCGGTGAGATGCTCGCGGCCCAGTTCGTAGCCGGGCCGGCTAACCCCGACGAACCGCGCCATAGCGAACATTTGCTCCAGGTCCTGCCACGCCAGGATCGAGGCCAGCGCATCGGCACCGGTGATAAAGTACAGGTCGCAGTCGGGGTTGACGGTGTGCAAATCCCGCAACGTGTCCTTGGTGTAAGTGAGCCCGCCGCGGTCGATGTCGACCCGGCTTACCGAAAAACGGGGATTGGCCGCAGTGGCGATAACCGTCATCAGGTAGCGGTCTTCACCGGCGCTGACCTGGCGACCTTTCAGCCAGGGCTGACCGGTGGGCACGAAGACCACTTCGTCGAGATCGAACAGATAAGCGACTTCGCTGGCCGCGACCAAGTGACCGTTGTGGATGGGGTCGAACGTCCCACCCATCACTCCCAACCGCCGCTTTCGCATGGTTCGCCAGCTTACTGGAG
>NZ_JBAPPI010000130.1:0-2209 GCF_049280035.1 Mycobacterium sp.
ACCTGAAGGCGTCGACGCTGCTCGGGCACAAATCAAAGCTGTCGGCCGTCACTGACGAGCTCGGCGAGGTCGAGGTCCAGAAGCTGTCGAAGGCTCACGTTGACGATCTCGTGAAGCGGTTGCGAGCTGGCGAAGTCGAAGGTCGTTCTGCCTGGTCTCCCCGATCGGTGAACTACATGCTGTCGATTTTCACGTCGGCGCTGGAGTCCGAGTTGAGGCAGGGCAACCTCGTTCGTAACGTCGCGGCGCTCGTCGAGCGCGTGGACGAGTCGGGGCGTGCCGAGATGAAGACGCTGACGCGCGATCAGATGTTCCGCATCCTCGACCATGAATGCCGGGATCGGCACCTCTGGACGCTCGCCCTGTATGGACTGCGCCGGGGCGAGATTGCGGGTCTGAAGTGGTCGTCTGTCGACCTGAGCGGCGGGACTGTGACGATCGAGGAGAACCGTGTAGTCGTCGAGCGCCAAGTGCTGACCGGGACGCCGAAGTCGAAGAAGTCGAAGCGGACCCTTCCGATGCCCACCGAGGTCGTCGACGTGCTGAAGGCCGCGCGCAAGCGTCAGATCGAGGATCGCCTTGCCGCGGGTTCGCAATATCGCGGCGGCGACTACGTGGCCAGCAACCAGCTTGGCGAGCCTTTGCACCCTGACGCAATCACGTCGCGGTGGGAGAAGCTGCTCAAGGATCTAGGCATTCCGGCCGTGCGGCTGCACGACGCCAGACATTCGTGCGCGACGTTGATGCACCTGCGTGGGGTGCCGATCGCGGTGATCGCGGCGTGGCTGGGGCACGCGTCGGCGGCGTTCACGATGGCGACCTACGCGCACAGCCAGGACGACGCTCTTAAGGATGCCGCGAGCAGTTTCGGAAGACTTGTGACAACTCGTGACAACTCGTGACACCGAGACGGGCTCTGAGGGATGAGGCCAAGCACCCGAACCTGCGCTGACCTGGCGTTTCATCGTGGGGCGGGCGGGGCTCGAACCCGCGACCAACGGATTATGAGTCCGCGGCTCTAACCAACTGAGCTACCGCCCCTGAATCAACTAGCTGCTGATATACGCTCCGGCTTGTCAGAATCGGGTTCTGAACACCGCAGCGATACCGCGGCACTGTCGATGGCCTTGCCCACTGCTTCAGCGACCCCAAACAAGCCATCGTCCAGCAGATGCCCACAGAGATCCAGGGTCATGGCTGCTGTCGGGTGACCAAGCATGCATCGCACGACCTTGACATTAGCGCCCACACTTATTGCGAGGGAGGCCGTGGTGTGCCGAGACCATGTGGAGCCAGCCCGTGAAGGCCGACCTCGGCGCACCGGTTGTCGAACGCACGCCGGTACTCCTCAATGGGTAGCAAACCGCCCCGCCGCCGCGGGAACGCCAACGAGTTGGGGTCGTCAGGTAACTCATCCTTGAGGCGATCCCACACAGGACCCGGAACCGGAAACCAACCGCAAAGGCGGCGGGCCGGGCCGTCGCCGCAGTAGGTGACTCCGGATTACCGCTTGCGGCGTCGGAACAAGAAGGTCACGCTGCGTCGCCGATTAGCGAATCCGGGTGCGAACGTGAAGTCGTCAGTTCGATGAAAGGTGTGTCCCTCAAAGAGGACTGCCCGGTTCGCGCGATAGGGAATGACGTTCGATTCAGCGTTTTGATCCCGGAGGAACTGCCTGACCCGTTCTCCTCCAGAGTTGTAGTCCTGATAGCTCCAGTCGCTAGGTGCCGTCTTGTCCCAAAAAACAAGGCCGCCCGTGCTCGGGTCAAGGTTCGCAGAATCGGGGGTGATCCATAAGTTCAAAGAGAAGTCGGCGTCGTCACCGTGAATATCAGTTCCCGGCAGTTTGGTGTCGTACGCGAACGCCCACCATTGTGCTAATTGATATCCATCAAATGCCTCACCGACTGCTGCTGAAAGTTCTTCTGCTATGGCGAACAGTGAGATGCTCGCGAATCCATCTTCAGGAAAGGCGCCTACATAGCCGAACTTGTATGGGCGACGCCAGACTGTAGATTCCAAGCAGAATTTTTGCACCTGATCTAAACCTTCGGGGGTCAGAAAATCATCTATAACTTGTACCTTCCGCAGGCCGGTCACGATGGCTTGTTGTATTGGCCTGTAGTCGACACTCGTATTCAAGTATCTTGGCAGCTTCTTCTCTGAAACCCTCACGAACGGCGGGTCGGCGAGGATCCGACTGCTTCTC
>NZ_JBAPPI010000131.1:0-8917 GCF_049280035.1 Mycobacterium sp.
CCGAGGAGTTCGTCCCGGTCTGCACGACTGACCCGGAGCGTTGGACCACCAATCCGGACGACGAGGCGAAGGCGCTGTGCCGCGCATGCCCAGCGCGCTGGCTGTGCGCTCGCGAGGCATGGGAAACGCCCGGCGCCGAAGGGCTGTGGGGAGGGGTGGTGATCCCCGAGGCCGGGCGCGGTCGCGACTTCGCCATGCGACAGTTGCGATCGCTGGCCGCACACGGCGGCTATCCGGTTAGGCCGGGTTACCGGGCACGGCGTCGAGTCGTTCTGCCGAGCGCATAGACCTATGGAAGCCTGGGAGAACTCCGTGTCCTACCCGCAGCAATATTCCGCGCCCAGCGGCTATCGGAGGCCAGTTGCATACCCGCCGCATCTCGGCTATTGGTATCCGCCGCCGGCAGGGTATCCAGCTGCGCCGCAATATCTTTCGCCGCCACAGACCAGCGGCGCCGGGCCGTTATGGATCTCGCTGGTGAAGCACACCGGCATGCTTATGCTGTGGCATCACCGCTCCTACCGCGTCTGCGGAACGTTGGCCGAATGTGAGCGTGCCTACCGGTCTGCTCAGATCCACAACCTCACGGCCGGGTGGTGGAGTCCGACATCGGCGCTGTTGATGAATTGGGTTTCGTTGCTGACAAACGCACTTGCCATTCGCAAACTCCGCCGGATCGCTCAGCAGTCGCCTACCGCTTCGTGATCGCGGCTGGCCGCGACGGTTACGATGCCGGGGTGTCAACACCTCCGCCAGGTTTCCCCCCGCCGTGGGGCAGTTCGCCGAACGATCCTCCGGAGCCCATCGAGCCCGGCCACGGCGGCCAGCCGACCCCCGGCAGCTTCGGCCAGCAACCGCCCTACCCCGGTTACCCGGCGACGCCTCCACCCCGGCCTGGCTATCCGCAACCCGCGTGGGCCGGCTACGGCGCGCCCACTTCCCAGCAGACCATCAGCTGGGTCACCTTTGCCGTCCTCGGGTTGCTCGGGCTGCTCGGCGCGATCCTTACCCTGACGCTATGGATAAACCTGAGCAGCGCCGTCAATCGTGCAACGGACATCTGTAAACGGTTCGGCGGCGAGTACTCCAACCTGTGCCGGCAGCAGATCGAAAACACCGTCCCCACCATTCCAGCGGCTCTGGTGACGTGCATGTTCCTGATTATCGCGGCCGGCCTCGCTGTCGCCGGTGGGGCGGTAATGCTTTTCCTCAGAAAGCAAACGGGCCAATTCTTCATCCTCGGCGGCGGAATTGTCATGCTGGTGCTGGCGATCGGTTGCGAAGCTCGATACGGCGCCACCGGTCGCATCACGTACGACCTGATCGCGGGATTTGTGATTGCGGCTGCCGGTGGCCTCATGTTGATCCCGGCATTCCGGATGACCTTGGGCATGCCGCCGAAGTTGACCGGCGGCCCTGCGCCCGGCGGATTTCAGGGCGGCGGGCAGTGGCCCTATGGTCAGCCACCACCGCCTCAACAGGGCCCACCCGGGCCCGGCGGGTATCCGCCGCCGCATTGGTGAGTCGCTAGGTGGCAGGCGTCCTGCCGGCCCCACCGATGAACTGCTGCCGATAACGTCGACGGAGTCCGCCAAGCTGAGGAGGTGACGGTAATCGGCGACCAGGAGACAACAAACCAGCGCCGCGACAATGTGTTGCTGGTGCATTGGCACGATCTGGGCCGCTATCTCGGCGTCTACGGTCACGCCGATGTGTCGAGCCCGCGACTGGACCAGTTGGCCGGCGAGGGCATCTTGTTCACCAGAGCGCATGCCACGGCGCCGCTATGCTCACCGTCGCGCGGATCACTGTTCACCGGCCGCTACCCGCAGAGCAACGGACTGGTCGGCCTGGCTCACCATGGGTGGGAGTATCGGCCAGATGTTCGTACGCTGCCGCAAATGCTATCCGAACACGGCTGGTACTCAGCTCTTTTCGGGATGCAGCACGAAACCTCGTATCCATCCAGACTGGGCTTCGACGAGTTCGACGTGTCGAACTCTTATTGCGAATACGTGGTGGAACGCGCCCAGCAGTGGCTGCAGGACCATGACACCAGCCGACCATTTCTCCTGACGGCCGGCTTCTTCGAAACGCACCGACCCTATCCGCGCCATCGCTACCAACCGGCCAACGCCGCTGCTGTAGATCCGCCCGACTATCTGCCGGATACCGTTGAGGTGCGCCAAGATCTGGCCGACTTCTATGGGGCCATCGCGACCGCCGACGCCGCGGTCGGCCGGATACTGGACACACTTGCCGCCACGGGACTAGACGCCAGCACCTGGGTGATTTTCATGACCGACCACGGTGCACCCTTTCCGCGGGCGAAGTCCACGCTTTACGAGGCCGGAACCGGTATCGCGATGATCATCCGCCCGCCGACCAGGATGGCAATGGCCCCAAAGGTTTACGACGATCTGTTCAGTGGCGTCGATCTGGTCCCGACGCTCTTGGGCCTCCTCGGCGTACACGAGCCGGGCGACGTCGAGGGGATCTCGCACGCGCAGGCGCTGCTTGCGCCCGACAGCAGCACGACGGTGCGCGATCATGTGTACACCACCAAGACCTATCACGACTCGTTTGATCCGATCCGCGCGATCAGGACGAAAGACTTCAGCTACATCGAGAATTACGCGCGCCGGCCGCTACTGGATCTGCCGTGGGATATCGAGGAAAGCCCGTCCGGCCACGCCGTCGCGCCGCTGGTGACCGCCCCGCGTCCGGAACGCGAACTCTACGATCTGCGCGCAGATCCCACCGAGACCACCAACTTGCTGGTCGGGGACAGCCTCGATGGCGCCGATGCGATCGCCGCCGATCTCGCTGTCCGGCTGCATGATTGGCGTCAGCAGACCGGGGACGTCATACCATCCGATTTCGCCGGCAGTCGGATTGCGGCGCGCTACACCGAGACGTATTTACAAATCCACGAGATGACGCCGACCAGTCGGTCGGCGATCGCCATCGACCGCGGCATCGAGGACGGAGTTCAGCGCGCCGAGCAATAGTTGCGTTCAGCGTGACCGTAATACGCATCGATACCACGCCCTGAGGTGCGGTTAGGCTCAGCTGGTGCCCGCGCATTCGACGTCGTATCTCGTGCTCGCTTCGCAGCGCTGTGGCAGCACGCTGCTGGTCGAGTCGTTACGCGCGACCGGCAGCGCCGGCGAGCCGCAGGAGTTCTTTCAATACCTGCCGACGACCGGCATGGCGCCCCAGCCGCGGCAGTGGTTCGCCGGAGTCGAAGACGAGACGATCCTGCGGCTGCTCGATCCACTCGTGCCGGGCACACCCGATACCGCGTCCTCCGCTGCGTGGCGCGAACACATCCGCAGCTCGGGCCGGACACCCAACGGCATCTGGGGCGGCAAGTTGATGTGGAACCAGACACCGCTGCTGCAGCAGCGGGCGGCCGGATTGCCCGATCGCTCCGGAGACACTCTGCGGGCAGCCATTCGGGACGTGATCGGCAGCGAACCGGTTTATGTGCACGTCTACCGGCCGGATGTGGTTTCGCAGGCGGTGTCGTTCTGGCGGGCGGTGCAGACCCGGGTGTGGCGAGGCCGCCCAGATCCTGAGCGCGACTCACAGGCCGCGTATCACGCCGGTGCTATCGCCCATGTCGTCAAGAGTCTGCGGGACCAGGAGGAAGGCTGGCGCAACTGGTTCGCCGAAGAGCAGATCGACCCGATTGACGTAGCCTATCCGGTGCTGTGGCGCAACCTGACCACGATTGTCGCCACGGTGTTGGAGGCAGTCGGTCAAGATCCACGGCTGGCTCCCGCGCCGGTGTTGGAACGGCAGGCCGATCAACGCTCCGACGAATGGGTAGATCGCTACCGCGACGACGCGCAGCGACTAGGACTACCGCAATAGCTCATCACCCGCCTACCTGTGCGACGACGAACACCCGCCGAAACGGGAAGAACGTGGTCCCGTCGTGCCGGGGCGGATAGGCATCGGCGAGTAGCGGGATGAGCTCCTCGCGAAACTGTTGGTATTCCTCGTCGTTGAGCCGTTCGCGCACCGGCAGCAGTGCGGTGCCGCTGATCCAATCCAAGACCGGATGCTCGCCGGTCAGCTGGTGAACGTAGGTGGTTTCCCAGGCGTCGACGATGCACCCGGCGTCGATCAGCAACTCGGCGTAATGCGCCGGGGTGTCGACCACGGTCCCCACCCGAAACGGAGTGTCGCGCAACGTCTTTGCATACCGCTCGCGACGCGCTACGGCGCGAAACGCGGAATGCGACGGGGTCTCGAAGTTGCCCGGCATCTGAATGGCGATCCACGCTCCGGCGCCCAGCTGTTCGGCCCACCGGACCATCAGCTCGTCGCGTTCGGGCACCCAATGCGCAGCGGCGTTGCTCAGCACCACATCGGTATCGGGCTGAGGCGTCCAGGTTCTCAGGTCTCCAACGGTCGCATCCACGCCGCGCTCACGGGCGGCCGCGACCATCTCTGGTGAGCTGTCCAGACCCTCGACCACCGCGTCCGGCCACCGTCGGGCCAGCTGCACGGTCAGGTTGCCCGGGCCGCAGCCCAGGTCGACCACTCGGCGTGGCTGCTGGGCACCCACCCGGGCCAGCAAGTCGTAGAACGGCCGGGCCCGGTCGTCGGCGAAGGCCAGGTAGACGTCTGGATCCCACATATTGAGCCTCCTGATCAACGGCCCGCGAAGCGCCTGGTATAGACGAACCGTATTACTTGCTGCCTGCCGGACGAGTTGAGGATGGGCGATGGCCGACGAAGACGAGGCCGCGGAGGTCCGGCAGTTCTGGTCAGAGCTGGGCTTGCCCGGGGTGATCGATGTGCACACCCATTTCATGCCGAAATCGGTGATGGACAAGGTATGGCACTACTTCGATTCCGCTGGCCCGCTGCTAGGTCGGGAATGGCCGATTACCTATCGGGCAGCGGAATCCCAGCGAGTAGAAATGCTGCGGCAGTTCGGCGTGCGCCGTTTCACCGCGCTGGTCTACCCGCACAAACCGCAGATGGCGTCGTGGCTGAATCAATGGTCTGCCCAGTTCGCCCGGTCGACTCCGGATTGCCTTGCCACCGCGACGTTTTATCCCGAGCCGGACGCCGCAGACTACGTCGAGACGGCGATCGGTGACGGAACCCAAGTCTTCAAGGCACACGTCCAGGTAGGTCGTTACGACCCGAACGACCCACTGCTCGACCATGTCTGGGGAGTCATCGAGGACGCCCGGATACCCGTGGTCATTCACTGCGGCTCTGGACCGGTCCCCGGCGAACACACCGGGCCTGCGCCGATACGTCGCCTCCTACACCGCTATCCGCGGCTGCGGCTGATCGTCGCGCACCTGGGAATGCCCGAGTACACCGAGTTTCTCGACATCTGTGAGGAATCGGCCGATGTCCGGCTGGACACCACCATGGCGTTCACCCCGTTTGTCGACGAAACGATGCCGTTCCCACCCGCTCAGCTACATCGGCTGCGGCACGTGGGCGATCGCATCCTATTCGGCAGCGACTTCCCCAACATCCCGTACAGCTACGTCGACGCCCTGCGGTCGATCACCCGTCTGCCCGGCATCGACGACGAGTGGCTGCGCAAGGTGGTCTACGAAAACGCCGCCGCCCTGTTCAGCCGATAGCGGCGTGGACCGAAGTCGGCTGCTGTGCGACGGTGCTGGGCCAGCGCAGCCGAGTCAACAGCAGCGCTTCGGGTAGCGCGACGTGACCGTCAAGCTGCTGAGTCGACAACGGGTGCAACGCCGTTAGCGCCGGACGGTGATTACCGGAATGCGAGATCAGCCCGGGCAATGGGCCGCCCGCAGCGGGAGGAGCGTCGGTATGGAATGCGCACGCGACGGCCAGGGTCTGCTCGTCGCCGCTACCGGTGACTTCCAACGCCGTCCATGTTTCGCGGACCGGGTATGACCAGATCGCCGCGAGAGTATTCGGCAACGCGGTGTCGGCCTTAACTTGGTAGGCCGCTACATAATCCGCATTACCCTGCCAGATCCCACCCCAGGTTTCGCGGGCGGACCGGGCGTAGAGCCCCGGGATCTCGTCAGGGTCGGCGACAGTCGCCGTCCACCCGCTCTCGCGGAGGTGATCGGCGAGCCGGCGCACTGCGACCTCGGCGGTCTCGTGCAGCGGAATCTGCGGCGAGCGAGCCTGCAGCGCCGCGAGGTTGTCTGCCGCGGACAAGGTCAACCCAATCCACGTTTCCCGCTGGGGCACACCGGCATCGGATGCGGTGTCCCGGCTAGTGACACGGATGGCGTCCGCGCGCAAACCGTAACGGTCGGTGTAGCTGGCGATCAGCGCCAGCGGCAGCACATCGGGACCCGACGCCGGTGCGGCGACCCGTAGCAACGCGGTAGCCCGCACGTCGGTGCCGGATCCGCCAGCCGGGCGCACACCGCGTTTGGGACGCCGCATCGCCAACCGACGATGCAAAATTGTCGTTACCGGCAGCCCGCGCCACCGGGCCAGCAGCGTGATCACGACGGCGATGGCGATTCCGAGCACCCAACGCTCGCGCGCCGCATGCCAGGGAAAGCCCAGGGCCGCAGCCACAACGGCCAATGCCACCAACGTGATCCGGCCGGTGGGCGGTGCGATGGATTGATGTGACCTCACTGGGTGGGCTCCTTTCGTCGGCGCGCGGCGATCGCGGCGGCAGCTATGACGGCCAAAATCAGGGCCGCGGTCCCGGCGAACGCGACGATCCTCGGCATCGGGCTCTGCGGTGCCGGTTCCGGCGGCGCCGCAACGTGTTTCACCGATGCCGCATCGTGGTTGGTGGCGGCCGGCAGCTCCCAGGTCAGGGCGGCGACCGGGTCGAGGGTGCCTGCGCCGACGACGTTGGACGGCGCGCGGGCCCCGTTGTGCGCGGTTGCGGTGATTCGGTGAATCACCTGGGTGGCGTTTAGATCTGGGTACTTGCTGCGAACCAGCGCCGCGACACCGGATACGTACCCCGCCGCGTAATCGGTGCCGATGAGCGGGACGAGTTGCCGGCGTTGGTTTGGCATCCCGTTGGCGAGTCCGCCGTCGTCGCGGTTGCTCACCGACACGATGTTCTCCCCAGGCGCCGCGATACCCACCCACGGGCCGGCCATCGTGAATTTCGACGGCTGGTCGGCTGGCGTCAGCGAGGCCACCGACAGCACGTATGGCTGCCACCAGGACGGCACCGACACCGACGTGACACTTGCCCAGTTGCGCGGGTCGTCGGGATGGCCCAAGTCGGTGAGCGGATTGGATTCACACGAGGCCGCGCCGGAACCCCAACCGGCGGAACCACTGTCGCCGGCAGCAGCCACGATGACCGCGTCCTTGTCAACAGCCGCATACCGGATCGCCGCACCGAGTTCTGCCTGATCGATATTGCGATCGGCGGGCAGACAGGTAATTGCCGAAATGTCGATCACCCGGGCGCCCAGGTCGGCCGCATGCACGATCGCCCGGCTCAACGCGGCCACGTCGACGGCCGCACGGGCCAGCGTCGGATCCCCGCCCGGAGTTCGCGGCGAGAACTTCGCGGACGTCACGCGCAACGACAGCAGCCGTGCCGCGGGTGCGATTCCGGCGAAGCCGTCGTCGCCGGGCTGGCCGGCGATCAGGCCCGCGACCAGGGTGCCATGCCCGTCGCAGTCGGTGAGGCCGTCGGTCGTTTCCACATAGTCGCCACCGGGCTGCACACCGGGCAGCCTCGGCCCCGGCCGTACCCCGGTGTCCAGAACGGCCACCAGCTGGCCGTCGCCACGCGAAAACCGCCACGCCGCAGATGGATCCACCATCCGCTGGTTCGGCGTCGCCGCGCCCGGATCGGTACCGGGGATGACGCCGGAGCTACTGCAGTCGCCGTTCTTCTCCATCGGCTGCACCGGACCGGGGGCGCCGCTCGGTGGTTTAGCGCCCGGATCGACCTCCGGCTGGTTGACCGCCAGGGCCGGCGGGCACACCCACAACGCAGCGGCCAAAGCCGCGGCGAGGCAACCATATCGCCGCCGGGCGCGGGCAGAGATCATCGATTGAGCACCAAGCTGAACAGGCCGACCAAGTAGGCGATGACCGGGATCAGCGACGCGTCGATTCCGGACGCGACGAAGCCCAGCAGCCGGCGGACGGGTAGCGAATAGCTGTCCGGGGAGGCGATTGGCGGGTTCATCGCAACCACCAGCCAGGCCAACGTCAGCGCCGCGAGAACTATTACTGCGCCGATCGCGGCCAGATAGTGCGCGGACGCGGTGTAGAACACCGCTAATGCCACGCTCACCAGGTAGGGCTGGGCCAGCAGCCAGGCCTTGCACGCGGAGGAGTCCCATACCCGGGCCCGCAGCACAGCCGCCGCTGATGTCGCGGCGACGACATACCAGCCCCAGGCGGAGACCGTTTGCGAGTGTAATGCAATCGCCACCGACCCGACCGCGCTGAGTAGCACAGCCCCAGCGATGAAACCGATTTGGTGCGCGTCGCTGATCCGTACCCGTCGCGGCAGGTCCTGCAGCACTCGCAGCGACGGCGCTGAGGGGGTGGGATCCCCCGGCGCCGGAATGGCCGGCAGCGGGAATCGCGCCCACAGTGCGGATAGTTGGGCGGCCTCAACAGTGACCAGCAACGCCACCACGATCAGCACGCAGCCCAGGCTCACCAGCGGCAGCTGCCATAACGACTCGGCGCCGGCGGCCAACAGTACACCCACCCCGAGCACCGCCGTCGCAGTGAAAACCACGATAGCTCTTCCGCTTTCGCGCTGAGGAATGATCAGGTTTATCAGCGACCATGCGGTGACCCCCGCAGCGCCCAGCGTCACCTGCGCCGCGCCAAAGCTGCCCGGCACCGCCAACGCCAACGCCGCGGCGATGGGCACCAGCGCGGCCACCGAGAAGACCGCGCCGACCCGCGGTGAACGGGATGCCAAGCCACCCAGCGC
>NZ_JBAPPI010000132.1:0-2317 GCF_049280035.1 Mycobacterium sp.
ACTCGTGCATCCTCAATCACGGCAGCGACCCCGTCGGCACCACCCGTCGAGTCCAGATCGGCCGCAACGCCTTGGTGGAGCGGATCACCGAGTTCGACCCGACGTGGACACTTGCCTACGACGTCGAAGGCCTGCCCAAGCGCGTGCGGCGGTTCAGTAATCGGTGGACATTGCGGGCTGCCCAAAACGGCACAACCGTCGTGACACTGACCAGCACAATCGAAATCGGGCCTGGCCGAATGCAAACGCTCGCCGAACGTGCGGCGTGTCGCGTCCAGGTGCGACAGTCCGACGTGATGCTCGCCGGGCTGGCGAAGCGATGGGAGAAGGCTGGTGGCTGATCGCCCCGACATCATCATCTTGATGACCGACGAGGAACGCGCGGTCCCGCCGTACGAATCACCCAGGGTGCTCGCCTGGCGCGACCGAACGCTATCCGGCCGGAAGTGGTTCGACGAGCATGGCGTCAGTTTCCAGCGGCACTACACCGGCTCGCTGGCCTGTGTGCCCAGCCGCCCAACGATTTTCACCGGGCATTACCCCGACTTGCATGGTGTCACCCAGACCGACGGTCTGGGCAAAATGTCCGACGACTCGCGCATGCGTTGGCTGCGCCAAGGTGAGGTGCCCACGCTGGGCAATTGGTTCCGCGCAGCCGGTTACGACACCCACTACCATGGCAAATGGCACATCTCGCACGCCGATCTGCACGACGCCGACGGGCGGGTGCTGGCGACCAACGACGACGACGGTCTTGTCGACCACGCCGCGGTGCAGCGTTACCTCAACGCCGATCCCCTTGCTCCCTTTGGCTTCTCGGGATGGGTCGGTCCCGAGCCGCACGGCGCGCGGCTGGCCGATTCCGGGGTTCGTCGCGATCCGTTGATCGCCGATCGCGTTGTCGCGTGGCTCATCGACCGCTATGCGCGCCGCCGTGCCGGCGAGGCGGCCGCGCAGCATCCATTCCTGTTGGTCGCCAGCTTCGTCAACCCGCACGACATCGTGTTGTTCCCGGACTGGATGCGGCGCAACCCGCTGAAGCCGTCACCGCTGGATCCGCCGCACGTACCCGCGCCGCCCACCGCCGCCGAGGACTTGGCGACCAAACCGGCCGCGCAGATCGCGTTCCGGGAGGCCTACTACACCGCCTACGGCCCGGCGCCGGCGATCGACCGTGCCTATGGCCACAGCGCGCAGCGCTACCGCGACCTCTACTACCGGCTACACGCCGAGGTGGACGGGCCGATCGACCAGGTCCTGCAGGCGGTCACCGAAGGCGGATCGGACAACGCGGTGCTGGTGCGCACCTCGGATCACGGCGATCTGCTGGGCGCGCACGGCGGGCTGCACCAGAAGTGGTTCAACCTCTACGACGAGGCCACCCGGGTGCCGTTCGTGATCGCCCGGATCGGCGAGCGCGCGACGTCGCCGCGCACGGTCACGGCGCCGACGTCGCATGTCGACCTGGTACCGACCCTGCTGGGGGCGGCCGGTGCCGATATCGCGGCGGTGGCCGCCACGCTGGCCGAGTCGTTCTCCGAGGTGCATCCGCTGCCGGGCCGGGATTTGATGCCGGTCGTGGACGGGGCGCCGGCCGACGACACCCGCGCGGTCTACCTGATGACCCGCGACAATATCCTTGACGGCGACACCGGTGCCTCGGGTCTGGCACGGCGTTTGAGGCGGACGGTGAATCCTCCTGCGCCGCTGCGAATCCGGGTGCCCGCACACGTCGCGTCGAACTTCGAGGGGCTGGTGGTCCGCGTCGACGACCTTCCCGGCGGCGACGGCCACCTGTGGAAGCTGGTGCGCACCTTCGACGATCCGGCGACCTGGACCGAGCCTGGTGTCCGGCATCTCGCGGCCAATGGACGTGGCGGAGAGGCGTATCGGATGAGCCCGCTCGACGACCAGTGGGAGCTGTATGACCTGACCACCGACTCGACGGAGTCGCGCAACCGGTGGACAGATCCGGAGTTACACGAGCTGCGCCAGCATCTACTGACACAGCTGAAGCAGGCACGAGCCAGCTCCGTTCCGGAGCGAAATCAGCCGTGGCCGTACGCTTCTCGTCGGCCACCGACCGCACGGCATTCCCGTATCCGCCAGGCAATCAAAAGGATGGTTACCCGATGACACTTCCGCCACCATCAGCAGGGTCGGTCGCCGTGGTCACCGGCGCATCGTCCGGCATCGGCGAGCAATTCGCCCGCCAACTCGTCGCTCGTGGTTACCGCATCGTCGTCACCGCCCGTCGAGAGGACCGGCTGCAAGCGTTGTGCGCTGAGTTGGGCGGTGACGAGCACGCCGTCGCGGT
>NZ_JBAPPI010000133.1:0-5038 GCF_049280035.1 Mycobacterium sp.
GAGATGCTGGCGTTGACAGAACAGATGGCAGACAGCATCGGTGCCGGCGGTATGAAGGTCGATCTGAGCAATGACGTCTTCATGGGCCACGAGTTCAGCGCCGAAGTCCTCGAAGCAGGACCTGACACAGACACACATGCGCCGGGCACGCTCGTCACTTCGATTCCGGTTCTGTTGTCGTCCCGGGGCGTTGAGCCAATCTTGTCGAGCAACAGCACTATCGGCGGCTACGCCGAGCGGATGCTGCTCTCGGCGCCGCTGCTACTGTCAATCCCGAATGGACTAGACCCCAAACACGCCGCGCTGACCGAACCCATGGCGGTTGGGCTGCACGCGGTGAATAAATCGAATGTTCAGCGTGGCGAGACGGCACTGGTGCTCGGCTGCGGACCGATTGGTATCGCCATCATCGCAGCGCTTCGGTTCCGTGGTGTCGAAACCATTGTGGCTGCAGACTTTACGCCTAAACGCCGTGAACTTGCCGCAGCGATGGGCGCGCATCAAACCGTCGACCCAGCACAAACTTCACCATTCGACACGGCCAAACCTGCCGTGGTGTTCGAGGCGGTTGGGGTACCCGGCATCATCGATGATGTGTTGCTGCGCGCCAAGCCCGGTACCCGGCTTGTCGTAGCCGGAGTGTGCATGCAACCCGACACCGTGCATCCGCTCTTTGCCATTGCCAAGGAGATCAACGTCCAGTTCGTCCTCGCCTACGACCCGAACGAATTCGGCGATACTTTGCGGGCAATCGCCGAAGGTGACATCGACGTCACCCCGGTGATCACCGGCGACGTCGGCCTCGAGGACGTCGGGGCAGCTTTCGATGATCTCGCCGACCCCGGACGGCACTGCAAGATATTGGTCACCCCATAATCTGCGCTTCCCGGCGCGATTTGGCCTTTCGCTGTTATATGTTGAGCCAAGCTGGCTAACTGACCAAATCCTCCGGAGGAGGCGCCATGCCAACCCCGGGGCCGAGCCTGGCACGGCAGATGTTGCGACGCCGGCCGGTGAGCGGCGCACCCGTCGCCGTCGGGGCCTCGGATCACTTGCAGCGCAGCCTGGGAACCTTCCTGCTTACCATGTTCGGCGTGGGCGAAACGGTCGGTGCGGGCATCTTCATCGTGCTCTCGCAGTCGGTGCCGCAAGCCGGCCCGGCGGTGGTCATCTCATTCCTCATCGCCGGCATCGCGGCAGGACTGGCCGCGGTCTGCTATGCAGAGATGGCCTCGGCGGTACCGGTTTCCGGCTCGGCTTACTCGTACTGCTATGCCACCCTGGGCGAGCTCGCGGCAATGGGCGTCGCAGCGTGTCTGCTGCTCGAGTACGGTGTATCCACCGCCGCGGTGGCCGTCGGGTGGAGTCAGTATCTGAACAAGCTGCTTGACAACGTCTTTGGATTTCATCTGCCGCAAGCTATTTCACAGGGGCCATGGGACGATGCGCCGGGTATGATCAATCTGCCGGCCATCATATTGGTAGCGATGTGTGCGGTTCTGTTAATCCGCGGTGCCAATCAATCGGCTAAGGCCAACGCCGTGATGGTGTTGATCAAGCTCGGCGTGCTGGTGATTTTCGCGGTCATCGCGTTCACCGCGTTCAAAGCGGACCGCTTCGCCGACCTGGCACCGTTCGGCATCTCGGGCATCAGCTTGGCCGCGGGCACAATCTTTTTCGCCTACATCGGCCTTGACGCGGTATCCACCGCCGGCGACGAAGTCAAAGACCCGCAACACACGATGCCACGGGCAATCATTTACGCCCTGCTGATCGTCACGGGTATCCATTTGCTCGTCGCGGTTGCCGCGATGGGCAGCCAGCCGTGGCAGGCCTTCAAGGGCGAAGAGGCAGTGCTGGCCGTGATCTTGGATCACATCACCGGAAACACCGCGGGCAGCACGCTGGTATCGGCCGGGGCGGTGATATCCATCTTTTCCGTGACCCTCGTGACGTTGTATGGCCAGACCCGCATCCTGTTCACGATGGGCCGTGACGGCCTGCTGCCGGCGACATTCGCGAAGGTCAACCCGCGCACGATGACACCCGTCGGAAACACCGTGATCGTTGCCGTCGTGGTGGCAATCCTGGCCGCGCTGGTGCCGCTGGATCGGCTGGCCGAGACCGTCTCCATCGGCACCCTGACCGCATTCATCGTGGTGTCAGGAGGAGTGATTGTGCTGCGCATTCAACAACCGGAATTACCCCGCGGTTTCAAGGTGCCGGGCTATCCGGTGACACCGATCTTGTCGATCGCGGCGTGCGCCTACATTCTCTTCAGCCTGCACGGGTACACCTGGATTGCGTTCAGTGCCTGGGTAGCGGTGGCGCTGATCTTCTACCTGGTGTGGGGCCGCCGTCACAGCGCACTCAATGGCGGCGGGAACGACGGCATCCCAGCGACCGTCCCCGTCGCCGAGGACGTCACGTAGTCGAGCCGTCGTGCTCAAAACCTCTACACGTGCGAGCGGGCACTACCGGGATCATGTCGACGTGGTGGAGGCTATATTTTGGCGCAGCAGCCCCAGTCTCCGTTGGTATTCCTCGTCGTCGATCTCGCCTCGCGCGTAGCGTTCGGCGAGCACTTGCTCTGCGTTGCCGGCTCCCCCGGCGTGCGTCGTGCCGGCGGGCCGCTGCGACAAAGACAGTAAGTATCGCGCGAGAAGCACCACGGCAGTAATCACCAGCGCCCAGAACACGATCGTTGTTCCGGTCGTGAGGATCCAGCTGCCCCATCCCCAGTGACCATCGTCCATCATCATCATCATCGAGACCACCTTTCCAGATGCACTATGCCCCAACGCCTTCGACGATGAGGGCGCCGCGATGAGTCCTGCTGCGTTTGTATCGGGGTTTGCATGCATGCCCGGACCCCACACGTGAGACCGCCAGATGCAGTCGGCCACGGCGATCAACGGCCCGGCGGCCATGATGGTAATGACACTCGTTAGAGCAGCTCGAGTTTTGACTTTCATCGACTCCTGCGGCGGTCTCGCCAGCCGTTCGGCTCGGGCCAGCACGGCCAAATCGGCGGCAGCGAGCGCTTCAGCTGGGGCCGCCGTGCAGAGCGTGATCAGCCCCGACAGCAACGCTCGGCTGCTATGCCGGCGCACCGCAACATCATCGGCGCACATCTCCAACAATCGTGAAACCTCTTGCGCGCCTTCGGTAATCAGGCTCAGCCTAGGAAACACCGCGGCCAGAGCGCGCAGCACGCTGACGATCACCGCGTGGTGCCCGGCCAGGTGGGCTCGTTCATGGGCAAGCACCGCGGCCAGTTGGCGATCATCGAGTGCAGCCCGGGCGGCGCTGGTCACGACGATCGCCGGCGGTCGACCCTCGACACAGTAGGCGGCAGCTTTGGCGGCCTCGACCATCACCACATCGGCCTCGCCGGTGCGATGACCGACCAACCGCACAGCCCGGGCATGCTCGTGCGCGCGAGCACGCATTCCCAGCACGGCGGTGGCCAGCCGCACACCGATGATCGCGGCCGCCACCGTAACTGCCGCTGCGATCGCGAGCAGCGTGATCTGCGGCGCAATCCCGGCATCTCCGCTCATCGTGTGCTGCAGGCGGGCCAGGCAGGACGCGGCAACCGTGCGGGGATGAGTCCAGTGGCTTATCCCTTCGACGATGACCATCACCGAAGTCGCCACCCAGGAACCCACCACAGTTCCGATCGCGCTCAACCATGTCACCACCCCAAGGCGCGGGGCGTTTCCGCTGCGGGTCATTGCCCGTAGCAGCGGAGGCGCCGCGACCAGCATCGCCATGCTGTACAGCAACAGGCCAACGACAACGCTGATCACGGGTTCGTTCCTTTGGCCAGCCGTCGCAAAACAGAGCGCAGGCGCTCGGATTCCTCGGCGCCGATTTGTTCGACGAAATGCTGCAGTACCAATTCGGGGCTGCCGCCGCCATCGAGGGCCTCGCGCATCAACCGCGCACTGTGCTGCTCACGCGACAGCGTGGGCCAGTACCGATAGGCCTTGCCGTCGCGTTCCCGCGCGAGCCAGCCCTTCGTATGCAGGTTGTCCATGGTCGACATCACGGTGGTGTACGCGATGGTGCGCTCGACGGCAAGTTCATCGAAGAGCTCACGCACCGTGGTCGGTATCGCGGAGTCGCGCCTCCACACGCGGTCCATGATGACTGCCTCGAGTTCGCCGAATCCTCGAATCCGCACTGCTGGTCTCCCGGTTATTACGGAGCCGCTGGGCTCGTTCGCGAGGGCGGAAACTGCGAAAGCTTGGACACACCATCTCCGCCGTCTACGTACCGACATAGTAGACCACCGCCAGACGACACGAGCCAACAGCGAGCACACGCTGAGGGGCTCTGGCTGATTCCCCACCTTCGCTTGCTAGCACTCCGGGCCCGGGTCTAGGATCTACGTAGTTAGATAGTAGACCGGATGGTAGGCACTCATCCACCGGAGATGTAGTCCGTTCGCAGAGGTGCTCCGCCAGTCCGAATGAGAGGAATCGACGATGGGATTTTTCGGCGTGCTGGGTTCCAGGCTGCGTGAGCGCAAGCGCGTAATCGGCGCCGTCGTGGCTTTCGCTTGCATCGCGGTGGCCAGCTTCTTAGCCGGGACCTGGGCCGGCTCCTCGGGAGTCCCCGCGCCGCGCCCGATGATGACCTCAGCCCCGCACCCTAACAACCCGCCTAAACCAGGTGCTTCTAAGCCCGGCGACATGTGCTGCGGCATGTCCATGCCCGACATGTCCATGCCCAGCGGGATGCCCATGCCCAGCGGGATGCCCATGCCCAGCGGCATGCCAATGCCCAGCAAAACCGGCTAGCCAGAACCAAATACAGGCAAATGTTAACCAGACGTGCTGCGCTCACCGCGGTGGGCGCGGGCGCCGTCGTGGGTCTCGGATACGTGCTGCGCGGGGTCCTCGGATCGCCGCCGCCGGCCGTACGACTCATCGACGACGGCGGCGGCATGATGGGCGTCTCCCCGATGGACATGTCCCGCTACGTGGAGATGTTCAACCGGCACAACGAGTTAACCCGCACCGTCGAGGAG
>NZ_JBAPPI010000134.1:0-9541 GCF_049280035.1 Mycobacterium sp.
GGTGGAGGAACGCTTCCGCGAGCACCCCGAGGCGACTCATACGATCATTCACGCTCTGAACCAGTGGCTGCACGAGACGTGGCAATTCGACTACAAGGGCCGCATCTTCACCACACCGATCATCACCTTGCCCATTGTGGAAAAGGCCATCGACGAGCTGAACTGGGTAGTCGAGCGCGGTGCCCGAGCCATTCTCATCCGGCCGGCGCCGGTACCCGGGCTGCACGGCCCGCGGTCGTTCGCCCTCCCCGAATTCGACCCGTTCTGGAAGCGGGTCGTCGAGACCGGCGTGCTGGTCATCATGCACGCCTCCGACAGCGGTTACTCCCGCTACGCCAACGACTGGGAGGGCGCCGGCGAGTTCCGGCCGTTCCAGCCCTCGCCGTTCCGGTCTTACTACAGCCTGGCCCGCAACCCGGCCGAGGACGCGGTCGCGGCGCTGGCCTGCCACGGACTCCTGACGCGGTTCCCCGAGCTTCGGATTGGCATGGTGGAGAACGGAACCACCTGGCTGCCCCGGCTACTGGAGAACCTCAGCGACACCCGCAAGAAGATGCCGCAGCTCTACAGCGAGGACCCCGTAGAGGCCATCTGCCGCTGCATCTACTTCAATCCCTTCTGGGAGGAGAACGTGGCCCAACTCGCCAAGCTGGTCCCGATTGAGCACCTGTTCTTCGGATCGGACTATCCCCATCCCGAGGGTCTGGCGGAGCCCCTCAGCTACGCTGAGCGCCATCCAGAGCTAAGCGACGACGAGATCGCCCTCATGATGGGCGGCACGCTGTCGAACATGATGCAGGTAGACGCCTGAGATGTCGACGGATCACGGTGCGTCGTCCGCCACGAAAACGCGTGCAGACGGCGACCCGGCGGAGTTCAACCCCTACTCGGATGTTTTCTTCGATGATCCGTATGAGACCTACCGGTGGATGCGCGACGAGGCGCCGGTATACTACAGCAAGCGATGGGACTTCTATGCCCTGACCCGCCACGAGGATGTTGTTGCCGCGCATCGGGATTGGGAGACGTTCAGTAGCGCCTATGGTGTGACCTTGGACGGCCTGTCGATGCGGCAGCGGTTAAACACCAACATGTTGATCATCATGGACCCCCCGGAGCACGAGCGGCTGCGCAAGCTCGTGCGGCAGGTGTTCACCAAGGCGGCGATCGCCAATCTGGAGCCGCTCGTGGTGGAGGTGGTGACCTCCTACGTCGACGAACTGAAGGACCGGCAGAACTTCGATCTGGTGGCCGACTTCGCCGCCCTGTTCCCGGTGGAGATCATCTCTTCGATGCTCGGCGTCCCGGCCGGCGAACGACAGCAGATCCGGCTGTGGACCGACGGATTCCTGCACCGCGAGGAGAACAACCCGTTCGCCACGGAAAGTGGCGTGGCCGATTCGATGGCAATGGGCGAGTACTTCCTCGAGCTGGCCCACGAGAAGCGCCGTAATCCCGATGACCTGATCATCAGCAGACTGGTCACCGCCACCTATGAGGATGACGCGGGGGTGACGCACCGGCTCAGCGACGACGACATCGCCGCATTCGCAGTGCTTTTGGCCGCAGCAGGCAGTGAGACCGTCACCAAGCTGGTGGGCAATGGTGTGATGGCCTTCGACCGCAATCCCGACCAGTGGGAGCTGGTGCTCGCTGATCCCACACTGATTCCCGGCGCGATCGAGGAGATGCTGCGGCTTAACCCACCGTCGCAATATCAGGGGCGTTTCGCGACCCGCGACGTCACCCTCGACGGCGGGACGATTCCCGCGGGCTCTCCCACCCTGTTGGTGACGGGGGCCGCGACCCGTGACCCGCGGGCCTATGACCGGCCCGACGCATTCGACATCCGGCGCGGCGGGGCCACCACGCTGGCGTTCGGGTACGGGGCGCACAGTTGCCTGGGCTCCTGGCTCGCCCGCCTCGAGAGCCGCGTCGCCTTCCAGCAGCTGCAGCAGCACTGGCCGCGATTCGAGGTCGACACCGACGGTCTGCGCCGGGTCACCATGTCCAACGTCGCCGGCTACTCGCACATCCCCGTCCACGTCGGCTAATGGCCGAGGCCCTGGCGGCGGGTGAGGTTTCGGCGCCGAACGGCATGCCGGCCAGCGTCCCTGAGCTCCTGCGGATCATGCGCGCCGAAGCCGACGGTGAATTCCTCGTCACTGACGACGAGCGACTGACTTTCTCGGAGGCCGACTCCGCGTCGCTGGAGCTGGCCGACGCACTACTCGCCTCCGGTGTCGGCAAAGGGACCCGAGTCGGCATCTTATTCCCCAACTGCGCCCAGTGGCTGATCTCCTGGTTGGCAGCCGCCCGAATCGGCGCGCTGACGGTTCCCCTGTCGACTTTCGCACCTGGTGGGGAACTCGGGCGGCTGTTACGGCACACCGATGTGCAGGTTGTGCTGATGGGGCAATCCATCGCCGGGCGAGATCTCGTCGCGCGCATAGAGGACGCCCTGCCTGGCCTCAACGATGGCGGCGCTGCGATCGCCGAGCCGACAGCGCCCTATCTGCGGCGGCTCCACGTCTGGCCGGGGTGTGAGCGTGCCTGGGCCTCACAATGGCCACCCCGCGCGGAATCGGCTGCGCCACTGGCATGTTCGGCCGAAGACGAAGTGCGGCCGGCCGATGATCTCGTCGTGGTCAGCACATCCGGGACGACCGCGCTGCCGAAATCCGTCGTGCACACCCACGGCAGCCTGGTGCGCCATGCCTACATTCTGGCGCACCATCGCGGCGTCACCTCGGCTGACCGAATCTATTCGCCGATGCCGTTCTTCTGGGTGGGCGGCCTGACAATGGTTGTGCTGCAGGCGCTTTCGACCGGCGCAACCATCCTCGCGCAAGACGTGTTCGAAGCGGGTAACACGCTAGCCCTGTTGGAGCGGGAACGGGCGACGTTCATTTCATGCTGGACCCAGGCAAGTCAGGCGATGGCCGACCATCCCGACTTCGCCAAGCGCGACCTGTCGAGCGTGCGAGGCGGCACCATGATTCAGGCGCTGCCGCCCGACCGGCGACCACGCGAGCCCGACCTGATGCCCAACCTGCTGGGTATGACCGAGACCGGCGGCCCGCACACGATGGTCGAGGTGCCCGACACCCCGCTACCGCCGGAGCTGCGCGGCTCCTTCGGAATTCCGCTACCTGGTGTGGTGCAGCACCGGATAGTCGACCCCGACTCGGGCGTCGAGGCGGGGTACGGTCAGGAGGGCGAGATCCAGGTACGCGGTCAGATCGTGATGAACGGTATCTACAAACAGGAACGCCACGAGGTGTTCGGCCCCGACGGCTGGTATGCCACCGGGGACCGGGGGTGGTTCGACGATGCCGGCCACCTGCACTTCACCGGCCGCGCAAGCACTCTCATCAAGACCGCGGGATCCAACGTGTCGCCGGCAGAGGTCGAATCGGTGTTGGACTCGATGCCTGAAGTCCTACACAGCTTCGTGGTCGCCCTGCCGCACCCGGTCCGCGGACAGGTGGTTGGGGCCGCCGTTGTGCCTGCCCACGGAGCGCCGTTGTCGGTCGAGACCATCGTTGCCCACGCTCGCCGCAACCTGTCGACGTTCAAGGTTCCCACCGTCATTCGCCTTGTCGCCGAGGACGACCTGCCCATGCTGCCCACTGGCAAAGTCGACCGCCAAGGACTCATGCGGGTCCTGACCGGCGAGTGAACCCGTTATCGTTGGCAACGATCTGATCGGAGAACGAGCATGACACGAGATTTCGAGCTTGCCGGCTGATGGAGGCAACGGCCCTGGAGTCAGTGGACGCCGTCACCCCGGAGTGGACGACAGCTGTGCTCGCGCAGAACGGCATCGCTGCCACCGTCTGCCGCGTGACCACCGAGCCGATTGGCACCGGGCAGATGGGTTCGTGTTATCGGCTATTCATTGGCTACGACGCCGGCGTAGGTCCGGACCGCCTGATCGTGAAGCTGCCTGCTACCGATTCGGCAAGTCGCGCTGCCGGCCAGCTCGGCTACCGGTGCGAGACGACGTTCTACCGCGAGGTCGCCGATCGGGTGCACCTCGACATCCCGCGGTGCTACTTCGCCGCGATGAACGAGCGCGGCGACGGATTCACGCTCGTGCTGGAGGACCTTGCACCCGCCGAGCCCGGCGACCAGATCGCCGGTTGCTCTGTCGATCAGGCTCGCGCGGCCGCAGTCAACGTCGCTGGATTGCACGCGCCGACATGGAACGACCCGTCGCTTCGTGAACTCGACTGGCTCATACCAGATCTCGCGGCGTACCCAGAAGTCGCTGCCGCGTTCCTGGTGGACGCCACCAAACAGTTCTTGGACCGCTACGCGGTGACCCGGGACACGGGGGCGACGCTGAACCGCTTCGCTGATCGATTCGCGGATTGGGCGGCGGGGCGACCCGAACCGTTCGCGATGCTGCACAGCGATTACCGCCTGGACAATCTGCTCTTCGCTCAATCCGATGCACCCCGCCCAGTGGTCGCGGTCGACTGGCAGGTCGTCACGGTGGGGTCCCCGCTGCGCGACGTCGCCTTCCTTATCGCCACCGGTTTGTCGACCGCGAGCCGTCGCGCCGGGGAGAAGGGGATCGTCGAGGCTTACCATCGTCGCCTCGTCGCGCTCGGAGTCAACGGCTATGGCGCCGAACAGTGTTGGGAGGACTACCGATACGGACTGTTCCAAGGCCCGCTCATCACCGTGTTGGGCGCGTTCGTCGCCCAGCCCACCGCACGGGGCGACCGGATGTTCACCGTCATGGCCGAGCGGTCGTCGACGGCGATCACCGACCTGGATGCCATGTCTCTGCTGTGACGGCATTCGGGATTGGGAGCGCGTGAGGTCAACCACCGCACGAAAGATTCTGGTGACCCTGGCTTCCGACGAAGCAGCTTTCATCACCGCCGCAGTCGTCGACGTCGACGGCGGCGCAGTCGCCAAACTCTGACCACCCTGGAGGAACCTTGCTAAGCCCATTCGACGACTTCCCAATCCACCCCTCGGCCGATCCGATCGCCCACCCCGCCACGGGCGATATCAACCACTACGACCGGTACTGGTTCAACGGACATCAACACGACGGGGAGTTCTACTTCGGTGCCGCAATGGGTCATTACCCGGTGCGCGGCGTGATCGACGCCGCATTCAGCATCGTGCGCGACGGAGTGGAGCATTCGATCTTCGCCTCCGGTGCGATGCCGACCGACCGGTCCACCACCATCGGGCCGATCCGCGTCGACGTGGTCGACCCGATGCGCACCATCCGTTATGTCGTGGAGCCCAATGAGCACGGCATCGCGTGCGACCTGCTCTTCCGGGCCGCTACTGTCGCCGTCGAGGAACCCCGCCAGCAGCGACGCACGCCCGAGGGAATCCTCCTCACCGATCACACGCGTCTTACCCAGTGGGGCACCTGGCAAGGCACAGTCACCGTCGACGGCGACGAGCTGCAGATCGACCCCACCGAGGTCTCGGGCACGCGGGATCGCTCTTGGGGCATCCGCCCCATCGGTGAGCAGGTGCAGGTCATCCGACAACCCATGCCGTTGCAAGTGTTCTGGCTCTGGGCGCCACTGCATTTCGGCGACCGATTCACTCATCTGGCTGTGCACGAGCACGAAGACGGCAGACGGTGGCTCGAGACCGCGCTGGTCATCGATCCCATTCCTGACGGCGCACCCCCATGGAGCACAGCCGGCGTCCGCGAATGTCACAACATCCGCTACGAACTCGACTGGGAGCCCGGACGCCGAGAAATCAAACGCGCGCGACTGTGGTTCGATCACCCCGACGAGGGCGAAGTCCTGGTCGAAGTCGCGAAGAAGTTCACCTTCCGCATGCGCGGGATCGGCTACTGGCACCCACACTGGGGTCACGGAAGCCTGCACGGGCCGCTCGACACCGGACGCGAGTCGATCAGGCTGGAGGATTTCGATCCCACCGACTTCGCTTCAATCCACCTCCAAAACCTGGTAATCGCAACGATGGGCGACCGCCGCGGCGTCGGCGTCGTCGAGCAGATCGCCATCGGACCCCATCAACCGAGCGGGCTAACCGGCCTCCTGGACGGACATCGAGTTGCCAAACCGTCATAGTCACAACTGTTGCGCCGGACCGACCACGACGAAGCGCGGCCGGTGGCTGTCTAGCCCGCGTCGCGCAAGGCGGCCGGCCAGTCGTGCCGCAGGTCGATGGATACTGTGCGGAGGTCGGCCGTCGGGTCGGCGCGCAGGCCCGCGAGAGTGCGCGCCATGCGCTGTCCTTCCTAACCTCAGCTAAGCTAGGTACTTAGCTAGCGTAGCTATCCCAGTGAACGTGCTCGGCTTGGGGACTCCTGGGCCCGGGCCTGAACTCGGTACCGATCGTGTGAGCAACCGGTATGAGCGCCACCTGGGTCACCTGCCCATACGGGATCCCGAGCACTGCGGCAGCGTCGCGTTCGTGGGGCAGGTGCAAGGTCGTCCATGCTGTTCCCAAGCCCCGGGCGCGGGCGGCCAGCATGAAACTCCAGGTCGCGGGCAGTATCGATCCCCACGCTATGGCTTGCCAAAGGTGAGGAGCGTTTTCATATCGGCCTTCGATGCACGGGATGACCAGGACCGGTACCTCCTGGAGGTGCTCAGCCAGGTAGGCGGCGGACTTCATCACGGCCTCCTGTCCGGGAGGGGCCGACGGCGGCTCGGTCTCGCTTTGGGATTTCCGGTACAGCTCGGCAAGGGCCTTCTTTTGGTCGGCGTCGGTGACGACGACAAAGTGCCAGCCCTGCTGGTTGCCACCGGTCGGTGCTTGGAAGGCGAGGTCGAAGCACTCCTCCAACAGTTCCCGCTCGACAGGGCGCGACAAATCGAGGCGTTTGCGCACTGTGCGCGTGGTCGACAACAGCTGATCCGGCGTTAGGTCAAGCGTCATGTGTGCAGGCTCCTCGTTTGGCGCGTCGAACTGTCCATAAGCCACCACGCTAGCACGAATGGCAACGCGATGTTGCCATTCGATGACTTCTGCGCTAGCTTCAAGTTCGACGGTCGACCAAACGATCTATGGAGGTTTCGAGATGTCACACCTGCTCCATATCGATTCTTCGGTCCAGGGTGACTTATCAGTGAGTCGTCGACTGACCGCTCGGGCCGCCGATCGGTGGCGTACGGCCCATCCCGGCGGAATGGTGACCTACCGCGATCTGGGCGCCAGCCCGATACCGCACTTGGACGCTGCGACCGGACTGGCGCGAATGGTGGCCGGGGAGCAACGCACTGCGGCACAAGACGCGTCGTTCGCACTCAGCGTTGAATTGATCGACGAGATCAAGCAGGCCGACACGGTCCTGCTCGGCCTGCCGCTGTACAACTTCGGTCCGCCCAGTACGGTCAAGGCATGGGTCGACCACATTATCGCCCTGGGGTTGTCCATCGACGCGGAGACCCATGCGGGCCTGCTCGGCGACACCGACTTCATTGTGCTTGCCAGCCTCGGCGGCGGTTACGGTCCGGGCACACCGCGCGAAGGCTGGGATCATGCGCAGACCTGGTTGCCACACGCCTTATCGGTGACCGGGCTGCAGCCGCAGTTCATCACCGCGGAACTCACGACGGCCGATGCCCACCCGAAGATGGCCCATCTCAAACCGCTTGCCGCTGAAAGCCTCAACAAGGCCGTCGCCGCCATCGACCAGCTCTGGACGGCCGACGAAGACGCCGCCTAGTGCGCGAAGCCAGCCCTCCAAACCGGCAACCGAAACGATTGATAGACCTCACGATTTTCAAGACAGCAACTGACTTCACTTGTCTGAGCGCGCAGGTGGCGCCGAGTGGCTGCCGGCCAGCGGTGCGAGGACGATTCGCAATATGCGGCGGCACTCCTCCTCGGTGGGCGCGCGCTCTCGGGTCTCCCCCCAAAGCACGACGCCGAAGAACACCAGGTGCGCGATCATTTCGGGATCGTCGGTTGGTCCCACCTCGCCTCGGGCGCGTGCTCGATCGAGGGCTCGACGAAATGCCCCGAGCGCACGGTCATTCACGGCTTCGACGAGTTCCTTGAGTTCGTCCGACGTCGACCCGACCGCGCGGTGGACCGCCTGCCCCTCGGGCAAGCCCGCGGTCTCCCCGATCATGAGCATCAGGGCCAGCAGATCGCCGCCCAGTGAACCGGTATCGGGATCGTGGTCGAAGCGCTGAAGCCCGGGCTCCAGGACAGCCAACAGCAGTGCACTCTTGGACGGCCACCGCCGATAGATCGTGGTGCGATTGACATTGGCGGCTTTGGCGACTCCCTCGATGGTCAGCCCCGGGAACCCCACCCGTGCCAGTTCGGCCATGGTGGCCGCGCGCACCTTCTCGACCACCTGGTGGCTTCGGGGGCCCCGCTGCACGCCCCTCGTTCGCCGCGTCGAACTGTCCATAGCCACCACGCTAACATGATGGCATCACTATGTTGCCATTTGGAATCTGTGCGCTAGCTTCATGTCGAAAGCGGCCAGCGAAGGAGACGGGTCGTTGACGGAGCAGGCGGCGGACTGGGCTGACGTGATGGGCTTTGACCGGCCGCCCACTATGCTGCCCGCCGGATGTGGCTGGCACTGAACCGAACGCCACCGAAAACGTCGCCGTCTCGTTTCTAGAGAAATGTGACCGGCATGGAAGTAAGTCGGTTGCCGTGCATTTCCGCAGCTCACGGTGTCCGTTTCTTGTCTCGCTTCCCAGTGCTGCGGAGCAAAGCCGCTATCCGAAGCTGCGGGGCTCATGAATCAGTGCGGCCGGCGGTCTTCATCTGGTCCAAGTCCGCCATCACGACGGTCCTGCCCCCGGTGGCCGCGAGCGCACGCGTATGGCCGAGGTGGTGCATGTCGAAACACGATTCGATCGCGTTGGAGAAGCCCATCGTGTCGAGGGTGTGATTGACGGCGCGCTTGGCCAGGCGCAACGCCCATGGGTCGGTCCGCGCGATCCGTTGCGCGAGCCGTAGAGTGAATTCGCGAAGCTCCTCTACCGGCACCACATGGTTGACCATCCCGGTCCGCAATGCCTCCTGGGCGCTCACCGAATCCTGGGTGAATAGCATCTCCTTGGCCTTGCGGGGGCCGAGTTCCCAAGTGTGAGCGTGATATTCGACGCCCATGATGCCCATCAGCGCAACCGGGTCGGAGAATTGAGCATTGTCGGCTGCGACGATCAGGTCACAGGGCCAGCACAACATTAGCCCCGCGGCGATGCACTTACCCTGCACGGCCGCGATCGTGGGTTTCGGGATGTCACGCCAGCGCTTGGCGTATTCCAGGTAGCCGCGGGTCTCCCAGTCGTAGTAATGCTCCGCCACCAGCTTGCCGTCCTCGGCACGTTTGGGACGAAGATCGCGGCCGTTGGCAGATGGATCGTTGCCCGACATGTCGTGGCCGGCCGAGAAATGTTTACCGGTAGTGGTGAACACGATCACCCGTACATCGGGGTCTGCGTCCGCGCGCCGCCACGCGTCGTCGAGGTCCTTGAGGATGCCCGGTGTCTGCGCGTTTGCGGCCTGCGGCCGGTCCAGGGTAATCACCGCCACCGACCCGTCCGTC
>NZ_JBAPPI010000135.1:0-15134 GCF_049280035.1 Mycobacterium sp.
GGCCCGGGGCCCGCAGCGTGCACCGGGTCGATGCCGGTCGGCAGGTGCGCCTGAGCGCCGGGTTCCACACCGGGCGGGACGATGTGCGCCGTGGGGACCGAGCCGGGCGGCTGATTCAGGTCCGCCGGAACCGCGGCGTTGGGTGCCTGGACGAACTGATTCACGGACGCCGCAACGTTTTTCGATTCGTCGGGCGCGCTTGGATTGTGGGTGAACGCCGACGCCGCGGCCATCAGCAACTGGGTTGCTTGCTCCGGGTTGCCGGCGGCCTGCTGAATGATCGGGCTCAAGTCGGTCAGCGCCGGCAACCCCGGCAGCTGTTGGGCGGGGATCGGCTGGGGTGGTGTCGGGTCGGCAGCGGCACCGGGGCTGAGCGCCACTGCGGCGCTGCATGCGATGGCCGCCGCAGCGAAGCCGCTGATCAGATTCCTGGTGATTACCACGGTGTCCTCCCGGTCGTTGTAGGTGGGGTTGGCCGGCTAGCACGACGACGGGCTAGCCGGCCAGTGTGGGTCAGGGCAGGCCGGACACCGGGAAGTACAACGGGTTGGGGGATGTGACCGGCGCAGAGGCCGCGACGGGTACCAATCCGGGCGAGCTGACGCCGGGAGAAGCCGGGACCCCACCGGTCAGCAGCGAGGTGAGGTCGCCTGGCAGCGACACCTGCTGCGGCAGCGGCACCCCGAGGAACGGCAGCTGCGGCAGGTTGAGCTGCGCCTGGGGCAGCAAACCCGCAGGTCCGGTCGCCGGCGCAGCCGCCGGAACGGTCGGCGTCAACCCCGGGATCCCGAGCCCGGGTGTAGCAGTCGTTGCCGCCGGCGCCGTGCCGGGGAGGCCGGGAACGAGCGAGGTTGCGCCCGGGACGGCGGAGGCGGCGCCCGGCAGACCGGCTGTCGACGGCTGCGGAACTCTGATGCTGGCCAACGGCGGCGGCGTCGCCGGCTGTCCGCTCAGGGCCGTCCCAAGGTTTTGCAGCACCTGCGGTGCGTTGGCCGCCGAAGTGACCAGCTGCTCCCCGATGTTGGGTGCGGGTATCGGCGGCGCCGCCGGGTCGGCGTGGGCGGTGCCCATCAGACCGCCCATGAGTAGCGCGGCCGATGAGCCGGCCACCACCGCGGTGGCGCGTAACAACGTCCAAATGGTTGACATGACTCTCCCTGGTTCTCGACGACGGGGTGCTCCCGCGCTGATAGTTCGCCCGATACTGAAGTGACTCAAGTGACACGTGTGGCGGTTATTTGATCGTTACGGATACGAGTGCCTGCGGTGACCGGGCGGGCTCATCCGGGCGACAGTCACGCTTGTCGCGGCCCGTTAGAGTCGTGCAGATAGACACCACCTCGGCCGCCCCGGCGGCAGCTACCACCCGTCGGCGAGCGCTTTCGCGCAGCGCTGTCGGGCCGGTGCTTTTGGTCGTGAGCGTCGCCGCGCGGTTGGCCTGGACGTATCTGGCTCCCAACGGGGCCAATTTCGTCGACTTGCACGTCTACATCGGCGGTGCGGCCACCATCGATCACCCGGGGAGCCTGTACCACTACGTCTACCCGGACCAGACGCCGGATTTCCCGCTGCCGTTCACCTACCCCCCGTTCGCGGCGGTCATCTTCTACCCACTGCACCTGCTGCCGTTCCGCCTGGTCGCCTTCTGCTGGCAGGTTGGGACGATGGCCGCGCTTTACGGCGTGGCCCGGATCAGCCAGCGTTTGCTTGGGGTTGCGGCCGGCGCGGGCCACCGCCTGGCGATGCTGTGGACCGCGGTCGCCATCTGGCTCGAGCCGCTGCGCAGTACGTTCGACTACGGCCAGATCAATGTGGTGTTGGTGCTGGCCACGTTGTATGCGGTTTACACCACCCGGTGGTGGTTGTCGGGCCTACTGGTCGGCACGGCGGCGGGCGTGAAGCTGACGCCGGCGATCACCGGCCTCTATTTCGTGGGTGCCCGCCGATGGGCTGCGGCGGTGTTTTCCGCGGTCGTCTTCTTTGCGACCGTTGCGATCTCGGCGTTGGTCATCGGTGACGAGACCCGCCAGTACTTCACCAAGCTGATTTTCGACACCGACCGGATCGGACCGATCTGCACAACGTTCAATCAGTCGTGGCGGGGCGGCATCTGCCGGATCTTCGGCCACGACGCCGGTTACAGCCCGCTGGTGCTGGCCGGGATCGCGGTTACCGCGATACTCGCCGTCCTGGCCTGGCGTGCGCTGAGCACCGGCGCCAATGTGCCAGACCGGCTCGGCACCCTGCTGGTGGTCGAGTTGTTCGGGCTGCTGCTCTCGCCGATTTCCTGGACGCACCACTGGGTGTGGCTGGTGCCGTTGATGATTTGGCTGCTGCACGGGCCGCTATCGGAGCGTCTTGGCGCGCGAATTCTCGGCTGGATGTGGTTGGTGCTGACCATCATTGGTGTGCCGTGGCTGCTCAGCTTTGCCCAGCCGACGATCTGGCAAAACGGCCGGGCGTGGTATCTGGCCTGGGGTGGACTGGTCTACATCGTGGCAACCTTGGCGACCCTGGCCTGGATTGCGGCGAGCGGACCGCGGGCGGCTAGTCCCCGATAATCCCGTCAATGTCATGCGCCATGGCCACGTCCTTGTCGGTGATACCACCCTCGGAGTGCGTCACCAGCGCGAAAGTCACTGTCCGCCAACGGATATCGATGTCGGGGTGATGATCCTTGGCTTCGGCATGCTCAGCCACCCGGCGCACCGCGTCGATACCGGCGAGAAACGCCGGAAACTTGATCGATCGGCGCAGCGAGCCCTCCGCGCGTTCCCACCCGTTGAGGTCAGGCAGTGCGGCGTCTACTTGTTCATCCGTTAACACAGCCATGTCTCGACCGTATACCGTCACCGCGATGCAGAACCAGATCGTGGTCGCCGGGGCCGTCATCGCCGAATCCCGGGTGCTGGTCGCACAGCGCATTCGGCCGCCCGAACTGGCGGGCCGCTGGGAATTGCCGGGCGGCAAGGTCGGGCCCGGTGAGACCGAGCCCGACGCGCTGGCCCGCGAACTGGCCGAGGAGCTGGGCGTCGAAGTCGCGATTGGCGAACGTCTGGGCGACGACGTTGCGCTCAATGCGACGACAACGCTGCGGGCCTACCGAGTCAGCCTGATCCGCGGCGAACCTCATCCGCACGACCACCGTGCGCTGCGCTGGGTGACGGCGGCGCAGCTGCACGACATCGACTGGGTGCCCGCCGACCGGGGGTTCTTGGCAGCGCTGGCTCGAATCCTGTGACGCGGAGCACGTCACAGCCGCTCAGTTTCGCGATCAACGACTCCCGCTGCGAGAATCACCGGCGTGGATTTTCGCAACATCGCCATCGTCGCGCACGTCGACCACGGTAAGACGACGCTGGTCGACGCCATGCTGCGGCAATCCGGCGCGCTGAGCCACCGCGGCGACGACGCCATCGAGCGCCTGATGGACTCTGGTGACCTGGAGAAGGAAAAGGGCATCACCATCCTGGCCAAGAACACCGCGGTGCACCGTCAGCACCCGGACGGCTCGATGACCGTCATCAACGTGATCGACACACCCGGGCACGCCGACTTCGGCGGCGAAGTCGAGCGCGGGCTGTCCATGGTCGACGGGGTGCTGCTGCTGGTCGACGCCTCCGAGGGGCCGCTGCCGCAGACCCGGTTCGTCCTGCGCAAGGCGCTGGCTGCGCACCTGCCGGTGATCCTCGTCGTCAACAAAACCGACCGACCCGATGCGCGCATCGCTGAGGTGGTGTCCGAGAGTCACGACCTGCTGCTCGATGTCGCCTCCGACCTCGACGCCGCGGCGCAGAAGGCCGCCGAGGACGCGCTCGGGCTGCCGACGCTGTACGCCTCCGGCCGCGCAGGCATCGCCAGCACCACCGAGCCGGCCAATGGCGAGAACCCCGAGGGCGAGAACCTCGACCCATTGTTCGACGTGCTGCTCGAGCACATCCCGCCGCCGCAGGGTGACCCCGAGGCCCCACTGCAGGCGCTGGTAGCCAACCTGGACGCATCGGCCTTCCTCGGCCGGCTCGCGTTGGTCCGCATCTACAAGGGCAAGTTGCGCAAGGGCCAGCAGGTGGCGTGGATGCGCGAGGTGGACGGACATCCCGTCATCACGAACGCCAAGATCACCGAATTGCTCGTCACCGAGGGTGTCGAACGTTCGTCCACCGACGAGGCGATCGCGGGTGACATTGTTGCCGTCGCGGGTTTTCCGGAGATCATGATCGGCGACACGTTGGCCGACACCGAGCATGCCCACGCGCTCCCGCGCATCACGGTCGACGAGCCCGCGATCTCGGTGACGATCGGCACCAACACCTCGCCGCTGGCCGGGAAGGTCAACGGGCACAAGCTGACCGCGCGCATGGTGAAGAACCGACTGGACTCCGAACTTGTCGGCAACGTCTCCATCCGGGTCGTCGACATCGACCGGCCCGACGCGTGGGAGGTGCAGGGCCGCGGCGAGCTGGCGCTGGCGGTGCTGGTCGAACAGATGCGCCGAGAGGGCTTCGAGCTCACGGTAGGCAAGCCGCAGGTGGTCACCAGGACGATCGACGGCAAGCTGCATGAGCCGTTCGAGGCGATGACGATCGACTGCCCCGACGAGTTCGTCGGCGCGATCACCCAGTTGATGGCCGGGCGCAAGGGTCGCATGGAGGAGATGACCAACCATGCAGCGGGCTGGGTCCGGATGGACTTCATCGTGCCAAGCCGCGGCCTGATCGGCTTCCGCACCGACTTCCTCACCCTCACCCGCGGCACCGGCATCGCCAACGCGGTGTTCGACGGCTACCGGCCGTGGGCCGGCGAGATCCGGGCCCGGCATACCGGGTCGCTGGTGTCCGACCGGACCGGCACCATCACGCCATTCGCGCTGCTTCAACTCACCGACCGGGGCCAGTTCTTCGTCGCGCCCGGCCAGGACACCTACGAGGGAATGGTCGTCGGGATCAACCCGCGCCCAGAGGATCTCGACATCAACGTCACCCGGGAGAAGAAGCTGACCAACATGCGATCGTCGACTGCGGACGTCTTCGAGACGTTGGCCAAGCCGCTCGACCTCGACCTGGAGCAGGCGATGGAATTCTGTGCGACCGACGAATGCGTCGAGGTGACGCCTGAGATCGTCCGGGTCCGCAAGGCCGAGTTGGACGCCACAACCCGTGCGCGCAGCAAGGCGCGGGCCAAAGCCCGCGGCTAGCCAAGCCCGGCAGTGATATCACCCGCGCCAACAAATTGAAGAAGACGCCAATCCTTCAGCCAGCGACTGACGAGGCCCTTGAGTCTGGTGAGACTCAAGCAGCGGTTGATCAACCGCGGGGCCCCGATACCCTGTTGGGCGTGCCGAAACCAGCCCGCCGCGCCAGGCGAACCATCGGCGCGCTGGTTTCGACGCTGGCGCTGGCCGGCTGCACGGTCAGTCCGCCGCCAGCCCCGCAGAGCACCGAGACCACCCAGAGCACCGCGTCTCCGCCGCAGCGCAAGACGCAGATCATCATGGGCATCGACTCGATCGGCGCAGGCTTCAATCCGCATCTGCTGTCCGATCTTTCCGCCGTCAACGCCGCGATCGGTGCGCTGGTGTTGCCCAGCGCGTTCCGGCCGGTACCCGACCCGGCCACGCCGACCGGATCCCGCTGGGAGATGGACCCGACGCTGCTGGTGTCCGCCGATGTGACCAACGAGAACCCGTACACGGTGACCTACAAAATCCGGCCGGAGGCCCAGTGGACCGACAACGCTCCCATCGCCGCCGACGACTTCTGGTATCTGTGGCGGCAGATGGTCGGCCAGCCCGGTGTAGTCGATCCGGCCGGCTACGACCTGATCACCGGCGTGCAGTCGATCGACGGCGGTAAGCAGGCGGTCGTCACGTTCTCGCGGCCATACCCGGCATGGCGCGAGTTGTTCAGCAACATCTTGCCCGCGCACATCGTCAAGGATGTGCCGGGCGGTTTCCCGGCCGGATTGGCGAGCGCCCTGCCGGTCACCGGCGGACAGTTCCGGGTGGAAAACATCGACCCGCAACGCGACGAAATCCTGCTCGCCCGTAACGATCGTTATTGGGGACCGCCGGCCAAGCCGGATCTGATCCTGTTCCGGCGGGCGGGGGCGCCGGCCGCGCTGGCCGATTCGGTCCGCAACGGCGACACTCAGGTGGCCCAAGTGCACGGTGGCTCAGCGGCTTTCGCGCAGTTGTCAGCCATTCCGGACGTGCGGACCGCCCGGATCATGACGCCGCGAGTAATGCAGCTCATGTTGCGCGCCAGCGAGCCCAAGCTGGCCGACGCCGCGGTGCGTAAGGCGATTCTGGGACTGCTCGACGTTGACTTGCTGGCCGCCGTCGGCGCCGGCAGCGATAACACCGTCTCCCTGGACCAGGCGCAGATTCGCTCGCCCAGCGATCCCGGCTACGTGCCCACCGCGCCGCCGGCGCTGACCAAACCAGCGGCCTTGGGGTTGCTGGAAGCGTCGGGATACCAAATCGAGAACGACACATCGGCGTCGGTCACTCCGCCACCTCCAGCGCCCTCGGCGCCGCCGCGGCCCAGTAACGGGCCGCCAGAGATCACCCGGGGGCGGATCAGCAAGGACGGCAAGCAGCTGTCCCTGGTCATCGGCGTCGCGGCGAACGACCCGACATCGGTGGCAGTGGCCAACACCGCCGCCGACCAGTTGCGCAATGTCGGTATCGCCGCGACTGTGCTGGGCCTTGATCCGGTGGCGTTGTACCGCGACGCGTTGGTCAACAACCGGGTGGACGCCCTCGTCGGCTGGCGCGAAGCCGGCGGCAACTTGGCCACGCTGCTGGCCTCCCGCTACAGCTGCCCGGCGCTGGAGGCGACGGCGGTGTCGACGACGGCGGCCCCGACGGCCTCATCCGATCCATCCGTTACGGCCACAGCGACTCCGGCGACCACCGCGGCGGCCCCCACCTCGGCCGCGCCCAGCCGGGCGCAGGAACCCGGAGCGCTGGTGCAGGCTCCGTCCAACCTCACCGGCATCTGCGATCACAGCATCCAGTCGAATATCGATGCCGCGCTGGCCGGCACCGCGAACATCGACGACGTGATCAAGGCGGTGGAGCCCCGGCTGTGGAACATGTCGACCGTGCTGCCGATTCTGCAGGACACCACGATCGTGGCCGTCGGCCCTAGTGTTCTCAATGTGAGCCTTTCGGGTTCGGTGCCCGTCGGGATCGTCGGCGACGCCGGGCAGTGGGTCAAAACCGCGCAGTAGGTCCACAGCGTAGTAGCCGCTGGCGTTCCTTGCGGGTACGTTGGCCTCATGGCAGATGACATCGACCCGATGTTCGAGGAGCTGTATGGCCGCGAGGGCTCGAGCGAGGGCCTAATCCCGTGGGACATCGGCGGCCCGCAGCCGGTGGTGCAGCAGTTGGTCGCCTACGGAGCCGTGCGCGGCGAGGTGCTCGATCCGGGCACCGGTCCGGGCTATCACGCCATCCACTATGCGTCCCAGGGCTATTCGACAACCGGCGTGGACGGCTCGCCCTCGGCGATCGAGCGCGCCAAAGCCAACGCCCAGCGAGCCGGTGTGCAGGTGGACTTCCAAGTGGCCGACGCCACCGTGCTGGACGGGTTCGAGAACCGATTCGACACCGTGGTCGACAGCGCGTTCTACCACGTATTTCTCGACGATCAAAAAGCCCAGACCCGTTACGCCCAAGCGCTGCACCGCGCCACCAAGCCCGGCGCGCGGCTGTTCATGTTCGAGTTCGGCCGCCACAACGTCAACGGGCTGCAGTTCGACGGCCTACCCGCCGACAACTTCGAGCAGGTATTCGGCTCAACCGGATGGCACGTCGACTATGTCGGCACCTCGACCTACGTGGGTATTTTCCGACCCGAGACGTTCGAGTTTTTGAACAGCATGATGAGCGCCGATCCGGACATGGCGGTGCGGTTCGGGCCACTGCAAGATCGGCTGAAAACCATTGGGCCACTGCTGGATAACCATCGGGTGCACTTTCCGGTCTGGGCAGTCGCGGCAACTCGCCTGGACTAGCGTCAGCCGGTTCGCGCCGGCGCCGAAAGGGCGAACACGGTGTCGACGATGTGCGCCAGTTGGCGCTTGTTCGGTGGGGCCCCGGTGAGCAGCAGCTGTTGGTTGATCAACGCCGGGCCGACGCGCGCGGTGTATGGCGTGAGCACGGCGGCATTGATCTCGCCCTGGTCCACGCCGGCCTGCAGGATCGATTCAATGATCCGCAGGCGGGGTGCCACGACGGCGTCGGCAAAGATGGCACGCAATTCCGCCTCGTGGACGAGCTGATTCATGATGGCCAGGCTGGGGAACGCAGTCTTGCCGGCGAGTACATCGCAGTGCGCGGTGAAGACGGCCAGCAGGTTCTCCCGCGCTGATCGGTCGGTGCGGGGCTCTTGCAGTGGCGGCAGCGCGTAATGCAGTGCCGCCTGGACCAGGTCGTGCTTGCAGGTCCAGCGACGATACAGCGCGGCCTTGCCGGTCCGGGCTCGCGCAGCGATCCCTTCCATGGTCAGCCCGCCGTAGCCGACGGCAGCAAGTTCGGCCAGCGTCGCGTCGTAGAGCGCGTCCTCGAGTTCCTTGCCCCGGCGGCGAGTACGAGCGGTCTGCTGTGGCATGCGTTCGATAGTAGCCATTGGCGTTTCTTTTGGCGAAACGCGGGCTTTGCTGATCCGTCGATTAGCACTGCGGCCCATTGGGTTACGTGTTCGCTATCTGCGCCGCACCGGTATGGTGCCTCCATGCAAGAGACCCCACGGCTGTTGTTCGTGCACGCCCATCCGGACGACGAGACGATCACCAACGGCGCCACCATCGCCCATTACGTCGCCCGCGGGGCTGCCGTACACGTCGTCACCTGCACTCTCGGCGAAGAGGGCGAGATCATCGGTGACCGTTGGGCACAGCTGGCCGCCGATCACGCCGACCAACTCGGCGGCTACCGCATCGGCGAACTCACCGCGGCGCTGCAAGCCCTGGGTGTGCCAGCGCCGATCTTCCTCGGTGGTCCGGGCCGCTGGCGTGATTCGGGCATGGCCGGCACCGAACCGCGGCGCCGGCACGAACGGTTCAGCGACGCCGACGAACGCGAAGCCGTCGGCGCGTTGGTCGCGCTCATTCGCACCTTGCGGCCGCACGTCGTGGTGACCTACGACCCCAACGGCGGATACGGGCATCCCGACCACGTGCAGGCCCATGTCGTCACCACCGCGGCGGTGGCCGCGGCCGGCACCGATGACTACCCGGGCACGCCGTGGTCGGTGCCGAAGCTCTACTGGACGGTCATCGCCCGAAGCGCATTCACCGCGGGTTGGGAGGTGCTCGGCGCCGGCGACCTGCGGTCCGAATGGGTGATTCCGCCGGCCGATGGCGACTTCGGCGAACTCGGCTACTCCGACGAAGAAATCGACGCCGTCATCGAGGACCCGGAGGCTCTGCCGGCCAAGCATGCGGCGCTGGCCGCGCACGCCACCCAGCTGACCCTCGGCCCGACCGGCAGGGCGTTCGCGTTGTCGAATAACTTGGCCCTGCCCGTCGTCGGGCAGGAGCACTACATTTTGGCTGCCGGCGCGGCGGGAGATCGCGATGGGCGCGGCTGGGAGACCGATCTACTGGCCGGACTCGACCTCACCGACTCCGTCACGCGGTAGGCTTCCGACCAGGCAGGCGCGGAAGGAGTCCGATGGATCCGGATCTGGACCAGAACCAGCAACACTGGCAGGACCGACTGGACAGCTTCCAGTGGGTGCTCATGTCCATCGTTTCGCAGTTGGACAGCGTCCCGACCTGACCGCCACCAAGCCGCGCGTCGGGCACGTTGACGACATCGGCGCGACCGACCCAGCAATTCGATTTGTCATCCTGGCGATACTCGCCGTCGACGGGATTCTCTCCGCAGTGGCCGGTGCCCTGCTGCTGCCGGCCTATATCGGTTCGATCCCATTTCCCATCAGCGCGTTGATCAGCGGTCTGGTCAACGCGGCCCTGGTCTGGGCCGCCGGGCGATGGACCACATCCGCGAGGCTGGCCGCATTGCCGTTGTGGACCTGGCTGTTGACGGTCCTCGCGATGTGCGCGGGCGGGCCGGGCGGCGACGTCATCTTCGGTGGGCCCGGAGTAATGGCCTACGGCCCATTACTGCTGCTCGTGGCAGGTGTGGTGCCGCCCGCGTGGGTGCTGTGGCCGCGCCGAGCCGAACGCTGACGACTCTTACGACCAGGCTTTCTGGTGAAAGAGGGCAGGGGCCCGCCACGGGGCAGCTGGACGCTACTGTTGCGCACATGGCACGCGTCGGGGTTGCACACGGTTGCTGCGCGCGGATGAAATCCGGGTGGACGGGAGTTACACCAACGTGCCATTGAGTCCGGGCGAAGAACCGTCGCTGTTGCCAACCCCGTCGGTGCCCCCGTCGCCGGATGCGTCCGCGATGCGACGGGTGTTGCGGCGGGCCCGCGACGGGGTCGCGTTGAATGTCGACGAGGCGACCGTCGCGATGACTGCGCGCGGCGATGATCTCGAAGATCTGTGTCGCAGCGCGGCGCGGGTACGCGATGCTGGTCTGGAATCGGCGGGACGGCGTGGCGCTGGTGGCCGGCTTCCGGTCAGCTACTCGCGCAAGGTGTTCATCCCGGTCACGCACCTATGCCGCGACAGCTGCCACTACTGCACATTTGTCACGGTGCCGCCCAAGTTGCGCGCCCAGGGCGCCGGGATGTTCCTGGAACCCGACGAGATCCTCGATATCGCCCGTCGCGGCGCCGAACTCGGTTGCAAGGAAGCGTTATTCACTCTCGGTGATCGGCCCGAGGATCGGTGGCCGGAGGCGCGCGAGTGGCTAGACGAACGCGGCTACGACTCCACGTTGTCCTATGTACGGGCGATGGCGATCCGGGTGCTGGAGGAAACCGGGCTGCTGCCGCACCTGAACCCGGGCGTAATGAGCTGGTCGGAGTTGTCGCGGCTGAAGCCGGTGGCGCCGTCGATGGGGATGATGCTGGAGACGACGTCGCGGCGGCTGTTCGAGACGAAGGGCCTGGCGCACTACGGCAGCCCCGACAAAGACCCGGCGGTTCGGCTGCGCACGTTGACCGACGCGGGCCGGTTATCCATACCGTTCACCACCGGTCTGCTCGTTGGCATCGGCGAGACGCTCACCGAGCGTGCCGAAACACTGCATGCAATTCGCAAGTCGCACAAGGAGTTCGGTCACGTCCAGGAAGTCATCGTGCAGAACTTCCGCGCCAAAGAACACACCGCAATGGCCTCGACGCCGGACGTCAGCATCGACGACTTCCTGGCCACGGTGGCGGTGGCGCGACTGGTGCTCGGTCCGGGAATGCGCATCCAGGCGCCGCCGAACCTGGTATCGGCCGACGAGTGCCTGGCGTTGGTCGCCGCCGGTGTCGACGACTGGGGCGGCGTCTCGCCGTTGACGCCCGATCACGTCAACCCCGAGCGGCCGTGGCCCGCACTCGACGAGCTCGCCGCCGTCACCGAAGCGGCGGGCTACGACCTGGTGGAGCGGCTGACCGCGCAGCCCAAATATGTACAGGCCGGGGCGGCCTGGATCGACCCGCGGGTTCGCGGCCACGTCGCGGCGCTGGCCGATCCGGCCACCGGCCTGGCCCGCGACGTGCACCCGGTGGGCATGCCGTGGCAAGAGCCCGACGACGTGGCGTCGTCCGGCCGGGTGGACTTGAACGCGGCGATCGACACCGAAGGTCGCAACACCGAGGCCCGTAGCGACCTCGACAGCGCCTTCGGGGACTGGGACTCGATTCGCTCGCGGGTGCACGAGTTGGCTGCCCGTGCTCCCGAACGCATTGACACCGACGTGCTCGCCGCATTGCGCGCGGCCGAACGTGACCCGGCCGGCTGCACCGACGTGGATTACCTGGCGTTGGCCACCGCAGACGGTCCCGCCCTGGATGCTGTTACTGCACTGGCAGATTCGTTGCGCCGTGACGTGGTGGGCGATGACGTGACATTCGTGGTGAACCGCAACATCAACTTCACCAACATCTGTTACACCGGCTGCCGGTTCTGCGCCTTTGCGCAGCGCAAGGGCGACGCCGACGCGTACTCGCTGTCGACGGCCGAGGTAGCCGAACGTGCGTGGGAGGCCCACGTCGCCGGCGCCACCGAGGTGTGTATGCAGGGTGGTATTGATCCCGAGCTGCCGATCACCGGCTACGCCGACCTGGTGCGCGCCGTCAAGGCGCGGGTGCCGTCGATGCATGTGCACGCGTTCTCGCCGATGGAGATAGCCAGCGGTGTGACCAAGAGCGGCTTGAGTATTCGCGAGTGGCTGACCAGCCTGCGCGAGGCGGGCCTGGACACCATTCCCGGCACCGCCGCCGAGATCCTCGACGACGAGGTCCGCTGGGTGCTCACCAAGGGCAAGCTGCCCACCTCGATGTGGATCGAGATCGTGACCACAGCCCACGAGGTGGGCCTTCGGTCATCCTCGACGATGATGTACGGGCACGTCGACGACCCCCGGCACTGGGTCGGCCACCTGAATGTGCTGCGTGACATCCAAGACCGCACTGGAGGTTTCACCGAGTTCGTGCCGCTGCCGTTCGTGCATCAGAACTCGCCGTTGTACCTCGCCGGTGCGGCACGGCCAGGGCCCAGCCACCGTGATAACCGCGCTGTGCACGCGCTGGCACGAATCATGTTGCACAGCAGGATCTCTCATATCCAGACCAGCTGGGTTAAGCTCGGCGTCGAGCGGACACAGGTGATGCTCAACGGCGGTGCGAACGATTTGGGCGGCACGCTGATGGAGGAGACCATCTCGCGGATGGCCGGCTCCGAACACGGATCCGCCAAGACCGCCGCCGAATTGATTGCGATCGCGCAGGGCATCGGCCGCCCGGCACGCCAGCGAACGACTACGTATAGTTCGCTCGCCGCGTAGCTGTTCTTCGACGTGTCTGACATTGGAGTAATGCTCGGGGCGCAGACTAGGTCGATGCGTCGTCGTATTCCGCTTGTCGCAGGGATCGTGTTCGCGGTGCTATTCACACTCGGCCTGCTGATGGTTCCACCATTGCCGGGCATTGACCAGCCAGCCAGTGCCGTCGTAGCCCACCTTCGTGACCATGCCGGCGTCTTACGCCTGCAAGCGCTTCTGGTGACATTGGGCTTTCTGGCGCTGGTGATCGTCCTCTCCTACGCGCGCACCCGGCTGGAGGCGCCCGCCGGGTATGCGTTCACCATCGGCTCGGCCCTGATTGTTGCGGAGTTCAGCGTCGAGCTGTGGTTCACCAGCGGCCTGGCCCTGCACGCCGACACCCTTGATCCCGCCGTCGTCCGCACGGTGGCGGACGTCGCCTTGATGTTTGGCCCAATCCTGACCGTAGCCGACGTTATCGTCGCCGTGCCGATCGCACTGGCGGCCAGGGCCGGTCGCTTCCCGCGCTGGCTCGGTGTCCTCGCGGCGGTCTTCGCCGTTGAACAATTCCTCGAGACGGTCACGATCATCGGTGGCCCTGGCTTGTTCATTTCTCCTGGCGGGCCGATGAACATGCTTCTGGGCGGCGCGCTGTTCATCGTGTTCTTCCTGGCGCTCGGCATGAGTACCGGCTTGACGCCAGACTCAGCGACGAGCCGACCGACGAAGGTGAATCGAGCAGCTGAATGAGCGAAAAGATCGACGCCGACCGGTTTCCCGAGTGGCAGGCATTCATCGACGCGGTTCAGCAGCGTCGGCCGGACGCGGGCACGTGGTGTGAGGCCTGGACGGTGCGCGACATCGTCATCCATCAGGCCGGCAACGCTCTTGAGCTCGCCCGGGTGCTGGGCGGGTACCTGGCAGGCGAGCCGGTTGCCACCCGCGGGTTCGAGGAGCGCGAGGCGCCGCTGCGCGCCATGAACGAGACCGACCTGTGGGCAGCTCTGCACCGAAACATGGCCATGCTCAACGAGGTCGCCGAAACGGCCGATGACGTCCCGGCCGATACCGACGTGGCGTGGACCGGGCGCACCATGAAGGTGCCGTGGTTCGCCGAGCACATGCGCGAAGAGCTGGTCCTGCATGGCTGGGACATCACCGGCGACGACGCGGAGGCCCAGGCGCGGATGGCGCAGCCCTGGATGACGACCCACAGCGTGCTGGCGGTGGGAAGGCCGCTGTTGGCCAAGGGCGCCAAGCAATTGCGGGCCGGCGAGCGGATCGAGGCGCGCCTGCGAGTTGCCGACGCCGACGATGTCGTACTCGACGCGGACGCCGATCGCACCACCATCCGGCTCGCCGACCCGGACGGTCCGGCCACCTTGGAGACCGATGCCGCCGCGCGGGTGCTGTTGTTGTGGGGCCGCAGGCCCGGCGACCCGTCGCGAATCTGCAGCCGGGTCGGCCCGTACGCCCTGGGCCGGGTGCGCGCCCTGCTGGCCGGCTACTAAGCTGCTACAGCCGGGCCGCCAGCTCGGTGCCTTGCTTGATGGCGCGCTTAGCGTCCAGTTCGACGGCGAATGCCGCGCCGCCGATGATGTGCGGGTCAATACCGGCCCGCCGCAGATCATCTTCCAGGTCACGCACCGGCTCCTGGCCCGCGCAGATCACCACGTTGTCCACCGCCAGCAGCTGCGGCCGGTCCCGGTTCGGGCCGAAGCTGATGTGCAGTCCGTGGTCGCTCACCCGTTCGTAGTTGACTCCGGAAAGCTGGTGAACGCCTTTGGCCTTCAACGAAGCCCGGTGCACCCATCCGCTGGTCTTGCCCAGCCGCTTGCCTTGCGCACCGTTGCTGCGCTGCAGTAGATACACCTCACGCACCGGCGGCGCTGGAATCGGACTGGTCAGCGCACCTCGTTGTTCCCACGGATCGGCCGCACCCCACTCCGCCTTCCACTCTTTTAGGCCTTGCGGTTCATGCGTAGGCGACTCGTCGGTCACCAAGAACTCGCTGACGTCGAAACCGATGCCGCCGGCCCCGATCACGGCGACGGTCTTGCCGACCGGTTTGACGCCGGTGATGGCCTCGGCATAGGTCAGCACCATCGGATGATCGATTCCGGGAATGGCCGGAATCCGCGGTGACACACCGGTGGCCAGCACGACATCGTCGTAGCCGGCCAGTTCGGCGGCCGACACCCGAGTGCTCAGCCTTACCACCACGCCCTGGGTCTGCAGC
>NZ_JBAPPI010000136.1:0-1500 GCF_049280035.1 Mycobacterium sp.
GGGTGCGACCGCGTTATGGCCCGGCTCGGGTCGGACCGCGGCCGTCGGCCGCATACTGATCGCCAGCGCGACGACCAGTGCTGCAGCGGCTACCACGAAGATCGCCGCGACCGCGCTGACCACCAGGACCAGCGGTCTGCGGCCACCTTCCTGGGGAATGGCAAAGGTGCCGGTGTAGGTGCCGGTCGGAAATGGTTCCTCGCCTGCGAGTGCGGTGTAGGCATCGGCTTCCTCGTCGGTAACCGCGCTGTAAGCCAGAGCCTGCTCGCCGGACGCGCCGTCGACGGCAACGTCGAAGTACCCGGGCGCCACCGCATCCGGGTTTATCGCACCGGTGCCAGGATCTTGTGCATAGGCCAGCGCAGCGGTCGACGAGGAGAACAACGGCGCGTTGGCCGAGGCCAGCGCGGCGCCCCGGGCAAGCGCTGTCTCCGGCTCCTCGGGCGCATTGACCGTCAGCGCGGTCGCCGCCTCCAACTGCGCCTTGATCGGGGCGATGTCAACGCCCGAGCCGACGACGAACAGGCCGTCCGGACGCGTTTCCAACGCCTCGGCGCCGGAAGCCATCGCGGACAGCTCGGCGACGGGATCACTGCCGGGGGGCAGCGGCTGGCGGTGTACATCGGTGATCGAACCGTCGGCGGTGTTCACCACGGCCAGCGTCGCGGTGTCGGGCTCGACAAACAACAGTCCGGTCTGCGCATAGCCGACCGAGTTGCCGACGACTTGCGCCAGCGCCGCAGCGGCCAAAAACGACGACACCAGCATGACGTTCTCGACCTTGCGGGCCGCCAGCGCGTCCCGCAGCGCAGCCGCCTCAACCGGATCCGTCCAGGTCACACCCGTCGAGCGCAATTGATAGCCGCTTTCGACGGCACCTTCCTGGGTACCCAGGATCGCCGCAACCACCTGGTCGGCCGCTCTGACGGTTGGTGCGTCGGCCGTGTTGACGTCGAAGCCCTCTTCGTCGACCGTGACGCCGTCGGCATTTTCGCCCTCAACCAGAACCATGCGGACCGCTGTTGGTGCCATCGACACGCCAAGGACGGTGTCCACTACTCCTCCAACGCTATTTGTTGACTGACCGGGATTATCGGGAGCTGATCACCACGCCGAGCCAGTGCATTGCGGATTGCCGAGGTTCCTCAAGTGCTGGCAGGAGCGACATGGGTCACTCCCCGGTCTTCGCCCCTTCGACCTTACAGATGGCCGGCGACCGCTGGCTATGCGTTGACTCTTACCCACGGCCGTGACCAAAGCCTCCGCCGAAGCCGCCGTGTCCTCCCCCGAAACCGTGGCCCCAGCCGCCGCCGCCGTGGCCCCAGCCACCACCGTCGTGATCGCCGCCCCAGGGACTCTCGGGCGGCCCAAAGATTCGCGGAAGGATCGGCGGTATGAGCGGTGGCGGAGCTGGCGCTGGGACCAGAATTGGCAATGGAGCGGGCACCGGAGCAGGACCAGGCACCCGAACGGGCGCCGGAGCGTGGACCGGCGCCGGAG
>NZ_JBAPPI010000137.1:0-9394 GCF_049280035.1 Mycobacterium sp.
CCGGCGCCACGCCGCACTCCGCCGTTAGCGCGTCGGCCACCGCGACACCGGTGGCCAGCGGCAACCATCCCCAGCCCGACCGGGGGACCGACGCCGCGGCCACGCCCACCGACAGCGCGATCTGCGCGCGCGTCGGCGCCGACCATTGCCGGCCGTGACGACCACGACCCGCGTTCTGGTATTCGGCGAGCAACACCGATCCGTCGATATCGGCGCCGCCTTCCGCCCGGGCGATCAAGTCGGCGTTGGTGGAGCCAGTTTCGGCGACTACATCGAGTTGACGCCACGGCCGGCCCGCCCCGACCAGCCCGCGCCGCAGCGCCGCAGCGTCCAACGGAGCCCTGAGCGAGTCCACGGGATCTCAATATAAGGGACCGCTAAGATTGACACCCATGACGAGCACTTCCGAGACTCACACCGACGGCCATGTGGAAGCGAAAGCCGAGCACCACATCGACATCCACACCACCGCGGGCAAGCTTGCCGAACTGCGCAAGCGATCCGAGGAGACGCTGCACCCGGTCGGCGAGGCGGCGGTCGACAAGGTGCACGCCAAGGGCAAGCTGACCGCGCGCGAGCGCATCTATGCCCTGCTCGACGAGGGCTCGTTCGTTGAGCTCGACGCGTTGGCCCGACACCGCAGCACCAACTTCGGGCTGGGCGAGAAGCGTCCGCTCGGCGACGGTGTGGTCACCGGCTACGGCACCATCGACGGCCGTGACGTGTGCATCTTCAGCCAGGACGTCACCGTGTTCGGCGGCAGCCTCGGCGAGGTCTACGGCGAGAAGATCGTCAAGGTCCAAGAGCTGGCGACCAAGACCGGCCGGCCGCTGATCGGCATCAATGACGGCGCGGGCGCCCGCATCCAGGAGGGTGTCGTCTCGCTGGGCCTGTACAGCCAGATCTTCCACAACAACATCCTGGCCTCCGGCGTCATACCGCAGATCTCGCTGATCATGGGCGCTGCCGCCGGCGGGCACGTCTACTCTCCGGCGCTGACCGACTTCGTCGTGATGGTCGACCAGACCAGTCAGATGTTCATCACCGGTCCCGACGTCATCAAGACCGTCACCGGCGAGGACGTGACGATGGAGGAGCTGGGCGGTGCCCACACCCACATGGCCAAGTCCGGCACCGCGCACTACGTCGCCTCAGGTGAACAGGACGCCTTCGACTACGTCCGCGAACTGTTGAGCTACCTGCCGCCCAATAACTTCACCGATCCGCCGCGGATTGCCGTGCCCGTTCCCGAGGGTGCGATCGAGGACAACCTCACCGCCGAGGATCTCGAGCTGGACACCCTGATCCCGGACTCGGCCAACCAGCCTTACGACATGCACGAGGTGATCACCCGCATCCTCGACGACGACGAGTTCCTCGAAGTGCAGTCCGGCTATGCCCAGAACATCGTGATCGGGTTTGGTCGCATCGACGGCCACCCGGTCGGCATCGTGGCCAACCAGCCGACGCATTTCGCCGGCTGCCTGGACATCAACGCCTCGGAGAAGGCCGCTCGCTTCGTGCGGACCTGCGACTGCTTCAACATCCCGATCGTCATGCTGGTGGACGTGCCGGGCTTCCTGCCGGGCACCGACCAGGAATACAACGGCATCATCCGCCGCGGCGCCAAGCTGCTGTATGCCTACGGCGAGGCCACCGTTCCCAAGATCACCGTCATCACCCGCAAGGCCTACGGCGGCGCCTACTGCGTGATGGGTTCCAAGGACATGGGCTGCGACGTCAATGTCGCCTGGCCGACCGCGCAGATCGCGGTGATGGGCGCATCCGGCGCGGTCGGTTTCGTCTACCGCCAGCAACTCGGCGACGCGGCCAAGGACGGCCAGGATGTTGATGCGCTTCGCTTACAGTTGCAGCAGGAGTACGAGGACACCCTGGTCAACCCGTACATCGCCGCTGAACGGGGCTACGTCGACGCGGTCATCCCGCCGTCGCACACCCGCGGCTACATCGGGACGGCGCTGCGGCTGCTGGAGCGCAAGATCGCCCAGATGCCGCCCAAGAAGCACGGGAACATTCCACTGTGAGCGGAACGAGCGGAGCGAATGCAGTGAGCGACGGGAGTGACGCGAACAATTCCGCTCCTGTGAGCAGCGGGACGGACGAGACGCCTGGCGCACACGAGCCGCACATTCAGGTGCTCAAGGGCCAGCCGGCCGACGAGGAGCTGGCCGCGCTGATCGCGGTGCTGGGCAGCGCCGCCGGCGGCCGGGGCGAGGCAGCACCGCCGGAGCACAACCGGTGGGCGCTGCCCGTGGACAAATTGCGCTACCCGGTCTTCAGTTGGCAGAAGATCACCCTGCTGGAACGGATGCACATGCGCCGATGACCCGCCTGGTGCTCGGGTCCGCCTCACCGGGCCGGCTCAAGGTGCTGCGGCAGGCCGGCATCGATCCGCTGGTCGTGGTCTCCGGCGTCGACGAGGACGCGATCATCGCCGCATTGGGATCGGACGCCTCCCCCGCTGATGTCGTCCGCATCCTGGCCCAGGCCAAGGCCGACCAGGTTTCCACCAATTTGGACGATGCCGTCGCCGCGGATTGCGTTGTCATTGGCTGTGATTCGATGCTCTACCTCGACGGCCAACTGGTCGGCAAGCCAGCATCAGCCGACACGGCACGAAGCCAGTGGCAGTCGATGGGCGGTCGGTCCGGCCAGCTGTATACCGGGCACTGCCTGCTGCGGCTGCTCGACGGCAATCCTGTTCAGCGGGTATCCGAATCATCTGCTACCACGGTGCATTTCGCTAAACCAACCCCGGCAGACCTGGAAGCGTACATCGGCAGCGGCGAACCGTTGGCCGTCGCCGGAGGCTTCACGCTGGACGGGCTGGGCGGCTGGTTCGTCGACCGGATCGAGGGCGACCCGTCCACCGTCATCGGGCTGAGCCTGCCGCTGACCGCCACCCTGCTGCAACGCGTTGGCCTTTCAGTCGCCGAGTTGTGGGCCTGAACTCCGAAGTGTCTATCCGCGGGTAGGCTCGCGGTGTGCCACTACCAGCAGATCCCAGCCCGACGCTGAGCGCCTACGCGCACCCGGAACGGCTGGTGACCCCCGACTGGCTGGCCGGCAACCTGGGTCAGCCGGGGCTGGCCATTGTCGAATCCGACGAGGATGTCCTGCTTTACGACGTCGGTCATATCCCCGGTGCGGTCAAGGTCGACTGGCATACCGACCTCAACGACCCGCGGGTGCGCGACTACATCAACGGCGAGCAGTTCGCCGAATTGATGGACCGCAAAGGCATTTCCCGAGACGACACGGTGGTGATCTACGGGGACAAGAGCAACTGGTGGGCCGCGTACGCGCTGTGGGTCTTCACGCTGTTCGGCCACCCGGACGTGCGGCTGCTCAACGGCGGGCGCGACCTGTGGCTCAGCGAGGGACGCGACACCACTTTGGACGTCCCGACCAAAACGTCGACCGGCTATCCCGTCGTGCAGCGCAACGATGCCCCGATCCGCGCGTTCAAAGACGACGTGCTGGCCATCCTGGGCTCCGAGCCGCTGATCGATGTGCGATCGCCCGACGAATACACCGGCAAGCGCACGCATATGCCCGACTACCCCGAGGAAGGGGCGCTGCGCGCGGGGCATATCCCGACGGCGCAGTCGATCCCGTGGGGCAAGGCGGCCGACGACAGTGGGCGGTTCCGCAACCGCGACGAGCTGCACCAGCTCTACGGTTTCATCGAGCCGGACGATAAAACAATCGTCTATTGCCGCATTGGTGAGCGATCCAGCCACACCTGGTTTGTGCTGACACATCTGCTCGGCATCCCAGGGGTGCGCAACTACGACGGCTCCTGGACCGAATGGGGCAACACCGTCCGGGTGCCGATCGTCGCCGGCGACAGCCCGGGAGCGGTGCCGGTCCGATGAGCATGCCCGCGCCGCTGGCCGAGGTGCTGTCCGACTTCACCGAAGTCCAGGGCCAGGACAAGCTCAACCTGCTGCTGGAATTCGCCAATGACCTCCCAGCTCTGCCGTCTTATCTGGAAGAGGCGGCGATGGAGCCGGTGGTCGAATGCCAATCGCCGCTGTTTCTGCACGTCGACGCCAGCGACGTCAACCGGGTGCGGCTGCACTTCAGCGCTCCGGCCGAAGCACCCACCACTCGTGGATTCGCCTCGATACTGGCCGCCGGCCTCGACGAGCAGCCGGCCGCCGACATCCTGGCAGTGCCGGAGGATTTCTACATCGAGCTCGGCCTGGCCGCGTTGGTCAGCCCGCTGCGGCTGCGTGGCCTGTCGGCGATGCTGGCGCGAATCAAGCGGCGGGTGCGCGAGTCCGGCTGAAGTGGGCACCGGGTCGTATCGCGCACGGCGCGGCGCTTAAACTTCCCCCGACACGACTTGTAAGAATTTCTCTTAGACACGTGAGAACTGTTCAGCCATACAGGAGGCGCAGTGCCTAGCCACGCCAGCTCGACGATCGCCAAGGTTCTTGTCGCCAATCGCGGTGAGATCGCGGTGCGGGTGATCCGCGCGGCCAAAGATGCCGGTCTGCCCAGTGTGGCGGTGTACGCCGAGCCCGACGCCGACGCTCCTCACGTGAAGCTGGCCGATGAGGCATTCGCGCTGGGCGGTCAGACCTCGGCGGAGTCTTACCTGGACTTCGGCAAACTCCTGGAAGCCGCCGAGAAGTCCGGCGCCAATGCGATCCATCCTGGCTACGGCTTTCTGTCGGAGAATGCCGACTTCGCCCAAGCGGTGATCGATGCTGGCCTGATCTGGATCGGGCCCAGCCCACAGTCGATCCGGGATCTCGGCGACAAGGTCACCGCACGGCACATCGCCGCCCGAGCGCAGGCCCCGCTGGTGCCAGGTACCCCCGACCCGGTGAAGGACGCCGACGAGGTAGTCGCCTTCGCCAAGGAATACGGCGTGCCGATCGCGATCAAGGCGGCCTTCGGCGGCGGGGGCCGCGGCATGAAGGTGGCCCGCACCCTCGAGGAGATCCCCGAACTGTTCGAGTCGGCGACCCGCGAGGCGGTCGCGGCGTTCGGCCGCGGCGAGTGCTTCGTCGAGCGCTACCTGGACAAGCCCCGCCACGTCGAGGCCCAGGTGATCGCCGACCAGCACGGCAACGTCGTCGTCGCCGGAACCCGTGACTGCTCGCTGCAGCGCCGCTTCCAGAAGCTGGTCGAAGAGGCGCCCGCGCCCTTCCTGACCGACGCGCAGCGCAAGGAGATCCACGAGTCGGCCAAGCGGATCTGTAAAGAGGCCCACTACTACGGCGCCGGGACCGTCGAATACCTGGTCGGCCAGGACGGCCTGATCTCGTTCCTCGAGGTCAACACCCGTCTGCAGGTCGAGCACCCGGTCACCGAGGAGACCGCCGGCATCGACCTGGTGCTGCAGCAGTTCAAGATCGCCAACGGCGACAAGCTCGACATCACCGAAGACCCGACGCCGCGCGGGCACGCCATCGAGTTCCGGATCAACGGCGAGGACGCCGGCCGTGGCTTCCTCCCCGCGCCCGGTCCGGTCACCCGGTACGACATCCCCACCGGGCCCGGTGTCCGGCTGGACTCCGGTGTCGAGGCCGGTTCGGTGATCGGCGGTCAGTTCGACTCGATGCTGTCCAAGCTGATCGTGTACGGCGCCGATCGGCATGAGGCATTACGACGGGCGCGCCGCGCTCTTGCTGAGTTCCACGTCGAAGGGCTGGCTACCGTCATCCCCTTCCACCGCGCAGTGGTGTCCGACCCGGCGTTCATCGGCGACGACAACGGCTTCTCGGTGCACACCCGCTGGATCGAGACCGAGTGGAACAACACCATCGAGCCCTTCACCGGCGGCGAGCCGCTTGACGAAGACGAGTCTCGGCCGCGGCAGAAAGTGGTGGTTGAGGTCGGCGGTCGACGGGTGGAGGTTTCACTGCCCGGTGATCTGGCGCTCTCCAACGGCGGCGACCCTGCTGTTACCGGTGTGATCAGGAAGAAGCCCAAGCCGCGCAAGCGTGGCGCGTTGGCCGGCGCGGGGGCATCCGGCGACGCAGTGACCGCCCCGATGCAGGGCACCGTGGTGAAGGTCGCCGTCGAAGAGGGCCAAGAGGTCGCGACTGGTGACCTGGTGGTGGTGCTGGAAGCGATGAAGATGGAAAACCCCGTCACCGCACACAAAGACGGCACCATCACCGGTTTGGCAGTCGAGGCGGGCGCCGCGATCACCCAAGGCACGGTCCTCGCCGAGATCAAGTAGCTGTTGCAACCCGTCGAAATCAACGCTGGGCAATGGTATTTGCGCGCACTGCGCGCGGACAGTCGCATCGACGATCGTCCTGCGCTCGCCGAGCTGGGTGTCACGGACCCGGATCACGTCGCGCGCTGTGCCGCGTTGTGGTCGGCGGATACCAGCTACTCCTGGGCGGTGTGCGAGGTGACGACGGGTGAGTTGCTGGCAGAGGTGACGCTGGACCCGGACACCGGTGAGATCGCAACCCGAGCCCGGGGCGGACAAGCTGAGGCCGCAGCGGCGGCCGCAGAATCGGTGCGGCGTTTCGCTGCTGACCTGGGTTTCTTAGAAACGCCCTCAGGCGTTGTCGGTCCAGTGCGGCCGGAGTAGGGTTCAAAGAAGGTTGAGTTCACAGCCGCCCGGAACAACGTTAATTGACGTAGGGGGAGGCTCGTTCTCCCGGCCTCTCTCGGCGCGCGGCCTAATCGCTTGACGTGATCCGCAGCAAGATTGCTTGACGACTGATGGAGCCACCCTAATGTTCGCCATAAGACATCCCAGTTCTAGTTCTCCGCCTCTCGGGACCGAAGCCGCAATTCCGTCAGAGCCGTGGGGAAACCACCTTGCCCGTTTCACCGCCGAGTTGGGTCCGTCGTTCGCGGTAATCACGGCGCACGGTGAGCTCGACGCATCCAACGCCAATCAGCTCGCCGATTACGTCGAGCGCTGCGCGGCCCATGCCAACTCGGTGATCGTGAACTTAAGCGGCCTGGAATTCTTTGGAACTGCGGGCTTTTCAGCGTTGCATACCATCAACGTACAATGTGCGGGCGCCGATGTGCGCTGGGCCGTGGTGCCAAGTAAGGCAGTTTCGCGCTTGCTACGCATCTGCGACCCTGACAACCTGCTGCCGCTGGCCGAGACGGTGCCGGACGGTTTGGACGAAAACGAACAGCCCCGCCGGCTATTCCAACTCGTCCCGCAACCGCGCTAGCGACTTAGCGAGCAACCGCGAGACGTGCATCTGTGAAATGCCGACACGCTCGGCGATCTGCGTCTGCGTCATCGACTCAAAGAACCTGAGTACCAACACGGTTCGTTCCCGCTCCGGCAGCCCGTCGAGTAGCGGACGTAGCGCCTCGCGGTTCTCGATCTGCTCGAGACCGGCGTCCGCATCGCCAAGCGTGTCGGCGATGGCTCGGGTGTCGTCATCACCAGTGCTGACGCCGCTATCAATGGACAGCGTGTTGTAGGAGCTACCGGCCACCAGGCCCTCGATGACCTCAGTGCGGTCCATATCGAGTTCGCCGGCCAGTTCAGAGGCAGTCGGTGCCCGCCCCAGCCGTTGGGAAAGATCGGCTGTTGCCGTCCCGAGCCGCAAGTGCAGTTCTTTTAGACGCCGCGGAACCTTGACCGACCAGCTGTTGTCCCGGAAATGCCGACGGACCTCCCCCATGATCGTGGGCACCGCGAACGAGACGAAGTCGGAGCCGGTTTCGACGTCGAAGCGGGCAACAGCGTTGACCAGTCCGACGCGCGCTACTTGAACCAAGTCGTCTCGTGGTTCCCCGCGGCCCTCGAAGCGCCGGGCGATGTGATCGGCCAACGGCAGACAGCGCCCCACGATCTTGTCCTTGTGGCGCTGAAATTCCGGTGAGTCGCCGTCAAGAGACGCCAACTCACGGAACATGTCCGGAACGTCAGCGTATTCGTTGGGACGAGATGAAGAACCGCCGACAGCTCGCGCTGTCACCTGTCGGTGCCCGCCCGTCGGGTCGTCAGCGTGACGCCGAAGATGCCGTGCGCGCCATCAGGGTCGTGACCGTCGTTGAAAGTCTGGACGTCGTCGGTCAGCGAGGTCAGCACGTGCCAGCTGAAGCTGCCTGGCGTCACCACGTCATAGTTGTCACACGTCGCCGACGCCTCGACCACCAATTCGTCGTCTCGCGGATCGACCACGATGGCCAGCGTGGCGTCTGGGATCGCCGAACGGATCAACCGGGTGCACACCTCGTCGACCGCCAGCCGTAGGTCGGCGACTGCATCGAAATCGAGATCCTCAAAGGTGCCGACCGCCCCGACCAACGTGCGCAGTACCGCCAGGTTCTCCAGCCGCGCCGCAACGCGCAGTTCGATCGCGCGGTCGCCGCGTTGCTGGTTCGTAGCTTGCTTTTCAGCAGCGGTCATGGGGCCTCCCGGCAGTATTTGACTGACCATACCCTTGGGCTCAAGCCGGTTAGCCATCATCGCCGCCGGGTACGGGTGATAGGGATACCGAGGCAGCGACGGGCATCTTCAAGCTCATCATGGTCTACAGCTGATACCCACTAGCCTCGGCGTATAACCCGCCGGACCCAGCCGAAGGTGAGCCTCATGCACGATCGCGACCGCTTTTCCGACGAGACTCCCATCGCCGACGCCGTCGAGCAACAGCAGGCGACCACCTTCGAACCCACGGCTTCTGATCGGGAAATACCGCCGGTAGAGGCAGACGTCTCCGACTGGCAAGAGCAGCACCAGGACATCGTCGGCGCCGATGACGACCGCGAAGAGTACCGCGATTAGCGACCCGGCGGTGTTTGGCGCGCTGCGGGGATGGGAAATGCAAGCGTGAAAGTGCGCCAAGGAGGTTGAGATGGCGGGGTCGTCAATTCAGGATGAGAAGCTCTACCAAGATCTGCGCAAACAAGGAGATTCGAAGGAAAAGGCCGCTCGAATCTCCAACGCAGCTGCGGCCCGCGGCCGGTGCAGCGTGGCCAGGTCAGGTGGCAAGTCCGGCTCGTACGACGACTGGACTGTCCCAGAACTCAAGAAGAGAGCCAAACAGCTTGGCATGTCAGGCTATTCGAGCCTGTCCAAAGACAAGCTGATCAAAAAGCTCCGAGACCACTAAGCGGCGCGGCCCCCCGCTTGTCAGCTTGCAGGCCGTTGGCGCGGAACCTCGGGGTGTGCGTCGTACCAGCGGTCTTCGATTCTGCGCACTCGCCGGTGCTCGACCGCCAGCCACACCAGACCGAATGTCATCGTCGCGACGGCGACGATGCCTGTGGTCATGCCCTGGCTTTGGTGTCCGGTCCCGAACGCCGCCAGACAACCCACGACGGCGATCACGCCCGCCACGACTAGTAGATAGCCGGGCCAGCGCAACACATCGATCATCGACTCGCCTGCATGTGACCGTGTCGTCCGCACATGGTC
>NZ_JBAPPI010000138.1:0-9255 GCF_049280035.1 Mycobacterium sp.
GGGTCGTCGCGGCCGGCTGTCGGCAGTGCCCGCAACGCCAGGCTGACCGGACCCCCCAACACCAGCAGGATTGGCACCAGCATCGACAGCAGCATGTGATCGGCCATATGCATGCTGAACATCGCCGGCATGTACCGGCCCAAACCCGACGACGTGACGAACAGCAACGCCAGGCAGCCCAGCAGCCACGCGACGGTCCGGCCCGCTGGCCAGTGGTCGCCGCGGCGCCGGAGCCGCCGCACTCCGGCCAGGTATAGCGCGGCGAACACCAAGGCGGCGGTGCCGAAAATCAGGTCGAAGCGCCAGTCGAACAGCACCCGCGCCGGGGTGGGCGGTCCGGCGAAGTCGTAGCCGATCTTCACGTCGGGAACCGAGGGGATGCCGATCGGCAGCGGCGGTGGCGGTGTGCGCCCCAGGCCGACGGCGATGCCGAACGTGACGCCGAAGATCAGCGCCTCGATCAGCGTCAACCGCAGCAGGGCCGCACGCGAAGTCGGATCCGCTTGCAGCGCAGCGACTCCGCTGCGCCGCTGACGCCAGCCGACGACGCCGAGCAGACACAGCGCGCCGAACTTGGCGAGCACCAGCCGCCCGTAGTCGGTAGTCAGCAGGTCCGACGGCAGAACCCGCACCAGGGCGTTGACGATTCCGCTGAGCGCCATCGCGACAAAACACCACAACGCGATGGCGGAGAACCGCCGCGCGGCCAGGTCGGCGTGCTGTCCGCCGCGGACGACGTGGGCCAGCAGCGCCAGCAGACCGCCGGCCCACAGGCTCGCCGCCACCAGGTGGATCAGCAGGCTGTTGGTGGCCAGGTCATGGGAACCGCCCGCCGACGAGTGGCCGGTCAACGCGAGCGGTATCAGTGTCCCCAATGCGCCGAGCAGCAGCAGCGGCGTCCATGACCAGCGCAGCACCGGCAGGCTTGCCAACATCACCGCCGCAGCCAGCAATGCCGTCAACCGCCAGGCCGTCGTGATGTTGATCAGGCTGGCCAGCGACCAGATCGTCGCCGGGTTGAGGTGGGCGGTAATCGGCTGACCGGAGACGTCGGAAATCGTCAGTGGCACCAGCAGCGCAGCACATACCGCCCACGTCCCGGCCGCGACCGTGCCGATCCGGACCGCACGGTAGCCGTCGGCGTCGAGGACGCCGTTGTTCTGCGGCGGAACCAAGAACGCGGCGAAAAGAAACGCGCCCACGGCCACCACCGCCGCGACCTCCCCGGCCGCCCGAACAAACGGCAAGCCCAGCGTGGTCGCCGGACCGGGGTCGGGTAACCCGGTTGCGGTCAGTGCAGCAGCCACCGACATCGCCCCGATCCCGGCCGCGGTGCACCCGGCCAGCACCGCCACTCCGGCCAGCAGCGGCCACACCGCCGCGCCGCGCTTAGTGGCCGGAGCACCCGTCATGCATCAAGAGTATTGGTACGTGCCTGCCGGCTATTGATCGTCGGGCCGTCCACCCCGCGCCTCCACCTCGCGGGCGACGAACTGGCTGCGCGCGATCCGTGCGACGTGGTCGAAATCCTGCAGAATGGATCGCAACTCTCGGCGAAATGCGATCCGGCGCTCGACTAAGTCCGGCGCGGGTTTCAGCAAGTCCTGGTCGGCGACAACCTGGCGTGCGGTCGCGAACAGCAGCGTGGATACCGGCTCGCTGCTGCGCACCCGGCCCTGCGCGACGTACTGGCGGCCGACACCGAGCGCCAACTTCGTGAGTTCCTTTTCACCGATGTCTGTCGGCGCGTCGCGCAGCACATCAGCCACGATCTCGTAGGCCTCGAAGAACACCCGCAGCATCGCGTCCGACATCAGCGGCCGCTTGGCGTACAGCATTGCGTCGATCTCGGCGCCGCCCGCGGCAACGTGCGCTTCCCAATCCTCATGCCACGCCATCTCTTCGGCGATGTTTTGCCGGAATGCGGCCGAATCGGCAAAGTAGAAGTCAAATTTGAGTAGGTCGCGCAGCCGCATCGCCTGGTTCCAGAACGCCTCCAGCCGATCACCTTCGGTGTGGCCGGCGTGCGCCAGCGCCAGTTCGACGATGACGGTCTCCAGAAATGCGTGTATCACCGAGTTGCGGTAGAACGCCGCGGTGTGCTCGTTCTCGGGGGCGATGCGCCACACGGGTTCTCGGCCACTGTCGATGCGGGTGACCGGATGGCCGTTGGACAGCTCGTCCACCGCCGCCCGGACGCCTTCGGGTGTGCGCAGCCGCAGCGCACTGGTAGACATCGGGGTTTGTTTGCGTTCGAGGTAATCCAGTGAGTCCTGCAGGGTGTGGTGCAATTGCCCGAGCGTCAACGCCAACCCGTGGGTAGTCAGCAGCAGTGCCGACACCAGACCGGTGGCATTCACCGGGGTCGCTTGCAGAATCCGCCATGCGACTGCGAACGACATCTTTTGCAACGCAAGCCGTTTGGCGGCTTCATCGGTGGCGATCGGGCCGTGTGACGGGCCCAGGTACTCTCGCATCGAGACGGCTTCGGGGAAACGAACGTAGATCTTGCCGTAGTTGCGTTCACCCTGAGCCTTGATGAAGTTGTACAGCCAGCTGAAACCCTCAGCCCGCTTCTCGCCGCCGCGAGCGTAGGCGGCGTACTCGGCGGTCTCGTGCAGTTGGTCGAAGCTGATCGAAACCCCTTGCAGCAGAATGTCGTCGCTGCGGCCATCCAAATAAGCATCGGCCACATAACTCATCAGTCCCAGCTTGGGTGGCAGCATCTTGCCGGTGCGCGAGCGGGTGCCCTCGATGGACCAGCTCAGGTTGAAACGCTTCTCCACCACATAGCCGACGTACTCCTTGAGCACGTATTTATATAGCGGGTCGTTACCGATATTGCGCCGAATGAAGATGGTGCCGGCGCGACGCATCAGCGGCCCCATCACCCCAAATGCCAGGTTGATCCCGGCGAAGACATGCACTGGCGGCAACCGGTTTTCCGCCATCGCCACCGGCATCACCGCGCCATCGATGTAGGACCGGTGTGAGAACAACAAGACCGCCGGATGAGCTTCCAGCGCGGTGCGCATCGCCGCGACCTGGTACTCGTCGTAATCGATCTCCCGGTCGAATCCCCGGCTGAGCATCCTGCCCAGGACGGAGACCAGGTCGACGGAAACTCGGCTCCACCCGGTGGCGAGCTCGTCGAGCATCTTTCCGGCTTCCTCGACGGTGGCACCCGGAATCTTTTCCAGGCCGGCACGAAATCGCGCGGACGCCAGGATTTCCGGCCGCACCAGCCGCGGAGACTTGTATTGCGGCCCGAGGATTCGATATTCGGCGCGTTCCATCGCCAGCAGCGCTCGGCGGGTGACGAAATGCGCGAAATCACGCGGGTTTTCGCCAACCGTGATGTCTCGCCATTGCTGACGAAGTTCGGATACCTTGGCCGATTCGCCGGCCACCACCCGGGCGCGTGAAGGATCAGTGCGCAGGATGTGGCGCTGCTGACGCTCGCTGGGCTGGTAGGGATTTCGTCCGGGGAGCAGCGCCGCCACCCGGCTTAATGCCGACGCGTCGGCTTGCGGCATCCAGAAGACCCGCACCGGCACGATCGATCGGTCCTCGTCCGACTCGAGCTGTTCGACCAACTGTGCGAGCGCCGCGGGTGGCGAATCGCGTGCCGGCAACGGCAGCACTTCGAGCCTGGTCTCCGGGTGCCGGGCACGTTGCTGGTCCAACCACGACGCGAGCAGCTCCGATTCCACCGGCGAGGACGCCGCCGCCAACACCAAGGTGTCGTCGGCGGTGCTGAAGGTGCCGGTATCGGCGGCCGATCTGGTCACGATCGCCCTTTCGGCCGAGGCGTGCGTGGTTGGGCCTTGGCGACCTTGGTCGCCGGGGTTTTGGGCTGGGCTTTTTTCGCAGGTTTCGCCGTCGCGGCTTTCGCCGCCGTGGCCTTGGCCGGCTTGATTGGCTTGCTGGTGGCCTTGCGCGGCGTCTTTTTTGGCGCCGCCTTCTTTTCTCGGCGATACAGGCTGGGTTCGGGTAGCTCGTCGACCGGCCAGTCGGCCAACGTGTCCAGATATAGCTGGCGGACCTCAGCGATCCGATCCGGCAAAGTGTCAAGTGTCCAGTCGCGCACCGAGATCGGCGGGAACACCGCGACGTCCACCGTGCCCGGATTCATCGTCATAGAGTCCCGCGCGGCGACCATCTCGGCATTGCGGATCACGATGGGCACGATCGGGATGCCCACCGTCATCGCGATCCGGAAGGCACCCTTTTTAAACGGCCCGACGCTGGTGGTATCCAGCCGGGTGCCCTCGGGCGCCATCACGACGGATAGCCCCTTCTTGGCGCGCTCTTCGACCTCGTGCAACGTCTCGACCGCGGCGGCCGCGTCGTCGCGATCGATGAATGCGGTGTCCAACAGCTTGCCCAGCGTGCCCATGATCGGGTCGCTGGCCAATTCCTTCTTGCCCACGCTCACCCAGTTGTCGCGGACCAGCGCGCCGCTGATGACCGGGTCGGCCTGGTTGCGGTGGTTGAAGATGAACACGGCGGGCCGTTCGGCGTTCAGGTTCTCGGCGCCGATGACGTTGAGCTGCACGCCACTGGCGGTCAACAACAGCTGTGACCAGGTGGAGGTGAAGAAGTTCACCCCACGGCGGCGGCTGCGGGTCAGCAGGCCGATACCCACTGCGCCGGCAGCCACCGGGACGATCGAGCCGAAGCCGGCCAGGGTTCGCAGCTGCGAGCCGATCCCGCCACCGCCGCGGCTGGTGAACCGCAGGATCGGCCAGCCGCGCCGGCGCGCGACCGCGGCCATCTTGCCTTCGGGATTAGTCGGGCGCGGGTTGCCGACCAGGTACATCAACGCGACATCTTCGTCACCGTCGGCGTAGAAGTAGCTGTCCTTGAGGTCGATATCGTTCTCGGCAGCGAACTTCTGGACCGCCGCGGCTTTGCCCGGTCCCCATAGGATCGGCTTCAGCACATCTCCGGTGAGGCTGCCGTCCTCGTTGGTCTCGAACTTGTTGGTGAGGGTGTTGATGATGCCGAGGAAGCGGGCCACCGGACCGACCTGAATGGTCAGCGCCGACGAACTCAGCACCACGGTGTGACCGCGAGCCAGATGGGCACGCACCAGCTCGCGCATTTCCGGGTAAATGCGCGACTCGATTTTCTGGTTAAACAGCCGCTCGCCGATCTCTTCCAGATCACTTAACGCGCGCCCGCGCAGCGCACCGGAGGCCTTGCTGATCAGTTCTTCGAACTCGATGCGCCCGAGCTGGTGGTTGAGGCCCGCAGTGACCATGCTGATCAGCTCGCCGACGCCCATGTCGCGTTGGCGCAGCCGCTCCTGAGTCAGGATGACCGCGGTGAAGCCGGCCACCAGGGTTCCGTCCAGGTCGAAGAAAGCTCCGATCTTGGCTCCGGGCGGGCTGGCCATGATTTCGGCGACCGACCCCGGCAATCGAAGATCACGCGCCGACTTCTTCGAGTCGCGCTCCTCGCCGGCGGTCATGCGCCGCTCCTCCTCATCGCGGCGCTCTGCATCGTCGCGACGCGGGCGGTCATGAGCCCGCCACCGATCGGTTCGGCGAGTCGGACGGGTCGGCGGTGAACGACGCGGGCGCCGCATGCAGGGTGGGTTCGCCGGCCAGCGCGAGGATCTCGTCGAAACCCTCCAGCAGGCACCGGGCCCAGAGCGCCTCGTCGCGCACTGCGGCGCGGTCGTAGCGCGTGGTGATGGTGCAGTAGCCGCCCCTGGATATCAGCACGACCATCATCGCCACGCCGGGCAATGGGCCAATACCGTACTGCCGCAGAATCTTTGCACCGGCCAGATAGGTGTCGCCAGGATATACCGGAACGTTGCTGGCCTGCACGTCCGAGCCGACCACCGAGCCGGTCACCGACTCCAGCATCGGCGTCGGCAAGATGCTCAGCACCGGCGCGATGGAACCAATGATGTCCATGGCGGGCTCGTCGCGGCGCTGGGTCATCTGCGCGCGGATCTTCTGCATGCGGGCTATCGGATCGGCAGTACCTATCGGGGCCGCCAGATTGACGCCGGTGAATCGGTTACCGCCGGCCGGATCGGATTCGGCCCGTAGGTTGACCGGCACCGCCATCGGCAGTTTGGCGACCGGCACGCCGAGTGCCTGGTGGTAGCGGCTCAACGCGCCGCACAGACCGGCCAGGTACGCGTCGTTGATCGAGCCCCCGCCCGCTTTTGCCGCCTTATGCAAGTCGGCGAGCGGGATGTCGAGTGCTTCGCTGCGGGTGGCCAGGCTGCGGCGACGAAGTAGTGGCGACGGCTCGGCGGCCTGGCTCATTACCCGGACCCCTGAGCGGGCATAGCCGACCGCACCCGCCACCGCGGCACCGGGGTTAAGCACCGCCCGCCCGACCATCGATACAGCTCCCGACAGCGCGCCCAAGACCCCGCCGACGACATTAGCGGGCATGTGGTTGAAACCTTCGCGCATCAAGTCGTTGGCCGACAGATCTTGCGGAATGGGTTGCGCGGGCGCCGGCTGGGGCGGCGGATCCCGCTCGAGGTCGTAGATGTGGGCGAACATCTCCACACTGCCGACACCGTCAGTGACGGCGTGAGACAGGTGCAGCAGCGTCGCGGCCTTCCCGCCGGCGAGGCCCTCGATCAGGGTGGCCGTCCACAGCGGTCGGGCGATGTCCAGCGGCGACTGCAGCATCACCTCGGCCAGGTCGAATACCTGCCTCAGCGAGCCTGGCTCCGCGACGCGCATCCGTCGCACGTGGAAGTCCAGGTTGAAGTCGGGATCGACAACCCAGCGCGGCGCGGCGGTCGGCAAGGTCGGCACGACCACTTTCTGCCGCAGCCGCAACACGCGTCGGGACGCATTCTCAAAGCGCGTCCGGAAGCGGTCCCAATCCGGGGTGGTGTCCAGGATTTCCAAAGCCATGATGCCCGAGCGGGTACGCGGGTTGGCCTCGCCGCGATGCAAGAGGTAATCGACCGCCCCAAGCGCCGCGGGCAATCCGGCCGCGTCGACCGTCTCAGCCACCGGCACTCCTCCGTCTTGTCACCGCGCCCGCTGCTCGACGCGCCAATTCGCTTTGCCACGGCCCAGGGTTGCGCCACGGGCCACTCCAACGCTAGCCCGGTTGGCGCGATGGCGGTAGCCGATTGTGCGGATCAGAAGACCAGGTTAAACGTGTCCGCGATGCCCTGCGAATTACCCTGTTGGGCGGGCGGATTGGAACTTGACGGTCGGGTCCGCACCGAGCAATTCAGCTGGCCGGTGTTGCTCGTCTGCGCAAAACCGCCGATCGCGAACGGAGATATCGTCCGTAAACGACACCAAAGAAGTCGGCGACAGCGTCAGCAACCAGTCGGGACCGGACCGTGGCGAAGATGTCAAAGGCGTGGTGGGCGTTGGGAAGCTCGGCGTAGCAGACGGTCGGGGCCCCAGCCTTGCGGAGCGCGCCGCAAAAGGCCTGCGCCTGCACACTGGGAATCACCGAATCGTTCTCGCCGTGCAGGACAAAGAACGGCGGCGCCCCGCGGTGCACGTGCGAAATGGGCGACGCCGATTCAAACAACTCCGGCTGATCGGTGTAGCGCGCTCGCATAACGAAAAGCTCGAGAAAAGGCAGCATCATTTCGTGCATTTTCTCCGCATCGGTCAGGTCGTAGACGCCGTAATAGGGCGCGGCCGCTTGCACGGTTGTGTCGGCATCCTCGAAGCCGGGCTGCAGGCGCTCGTCGTTCGCGGTGAGCGCGGCCAAGGAGGCCAACTGCCCGCCGGCGGAGCCACCGGTGACCGCGATGAAGTCAGGATCGCCGCCGTACTCGGCGATGTTGTCGCGGACCCAGGCCAGCGCGCGTTTGACGTCGATGATGTGCGCCGGCCACGTCTTGCCCGGGCTCTTGCTGTAATCGATGGACACGCAGATCCAGCCCAGCTCGGCCATCCGGCCCATCAGCGGATATGCCTGAGGGCGTTTGCCGTTGACGACCCACGCCCCGCCCGGGATCTGCACCAGCACCGGCGCCCGGCCGCCCGCCTTGATGGCCGGATGGCGCCAGATGTCCAGCAGGTGATTGCGGGCGTCCGGGCCATAGGCGATATTCGACGTCTGCGCCGCGTAACGGCGGCGATGGCCGGTTGCTTGCAACAGGCCGCCGCGACGGGCACCCGCCGGGTCATCGCTGATCGGGTGACGGGCCTTTTCGCGGTATTTCGGTCCGAAGGAGTCCGCCAGCGTCGCGGTGAGAATGTCGTCCGCCCGCTGCGCCGCCCAGCCCGTCGCCACCCGGCCGACCGACAGCGGCGTCACCCCCGACAGTGCATGCCCGGTGACAACGTGCGGAGGAAATTCGGCCGACAGCCATTCGGCCAGGAAGCGGACCACCCACGGCGAGCCGCGGAGAAGCAGCGAGCCGGTCCGGTATGCGCCGATCGGCGCCGCGGCGAGCTGCAGTCCCTGGCGCAGCACTTCGGCGCGCGCATGCGAGTACCGCGCTCTGACATCGATGGCTACGGTCATGCCCTGCCACTCCTCGCCGTTGAGCACACGCCGCGGGTAGCGTACGTGTGTGGCGGGCCCCACACTAGCGAATCACTGTCCCTGCCAACGCCATTTCGGTCGGCGTTGCGCACCTGGAGTCCACCTGCTGTGCCGTTAGATACACTGACCTGCGCTTAGTAGTTTCCGGCCCCCGTAGCTCAGCTGGACAGAGCACATGACTTCTAATCTTGTGGTCGCAGGTTCGAGTCCTGCCGGGGGCACCGATCTGATGCTGATGTGACAGCTGGGCCTTTTGGGACCAGCCCTGACTTGCGGAGGTGCCCGGTGGCCGATCTGGTGCTGTACAGCGTCGACAACCACGTCGCGTTGATCACCGTCAACGACCCGGACCGTCGCAACGCCGTCAACGACGAGATGTCAAAGCAGCTGCGCGCGGGAGTGGAACGGGCCGAGGCCGATTCCGATGTGCACGCCGTCGTCGTCACCGGCGCCGGGAAAGCATTCTGCGCAGGAGCTGATCTCAGTGCCTTGGGCAGTGCCGCCGAGCAGGGACTGCTCCGGATCTACGACGGTTTTATGGCCGTCGGCAGGTGCACGCTGCCCACGATCGCGGCCGTCAACGGCCCGGCCGTCGGGGCGGGCCTGAACTTGGCACTGGCCGCCGATGTGCGCATCGCCGGGCCGAACGCGTTGTTCGATGCGCGTTTTCAGAAGTTGGGACTGCATCCGGGCGGCGGGGCGACCTGGATGCTGCAGCGCGGGGTCGGACCGCAAGTCGCCCGCGCG
>NZ_JBAPPI010000139.1:0-2341 GCF_049280035.1 Mycobacterium sp.
GCCCAGACCAGCGGAGTCGCGGGCCAGCGCCTTCATCCGCAGTGCCCGGACCACGGTGATGTGCGGGTGGCCCGCTGTTGCCAGCGTCGCGATCCGGGTGACCGGATCGCCGCCGCGGCGGCGAGCCGCCCAGCTGCGGGTCGGCGCCGGCACGATCGTCAGCGGGACATCCCGCAGACCCCAGCCGAGTAATCGGTGCACACCGAGCGCCAACGCCTGGGCCAACGGCGCGATCAGGTCGGTCCGGCCGCGGTCTTTCATCGCGACGATCGCTTGCCGCCGCGCACCCGCGTAACGGCCGAGTGCCAACACCGGAACGCCGGGGTCGGTTCGCGGGCTCACCACCCGCGGCGCCTCGAGACCCACCGCCAGCTCCCGAGCGCAGGCCTCGCACCAGCGGGTCGACGGCGCCCCGCAGCCCCCGCATTCCAGCGGAAGGACGAGATCGAGCACAGCGCAATTGTGGCGGCGGGGGGTGACAGCGGCTCCGCCTCAGCCGGGCAGCACCGGCACCGCCCCGGCCACCATGAACGGCGGTACGTCCAACCAGCCCTGCGGCCCTTCGGCGCCCGAGATCGACAGCTGCATCACCCCGCGCGGATCGGCCACGTAGACCATCGAGGGATCAGCCGCGATCGTGGAAACCGGCTGCTGCAGATTCACGTTCGGCGCATCGGAGTTCACCCCGTCGATGTTGACGTAGCACACCGGGTGCTCGGCGTCGTTGCGACTCACCGCGATGTCGTCATCGGTGCGCCACGACAACGACACCACCGAGGAGCCCAGCCCGAACCCGAGCCGCCGCGGGTAGGTCAACGCGAACTGGCCGGCCTGCGTCTGCTCGACGTTGGCCAGGATCACCTGGCCCTCGATGGCCATCGCTGCTCGCGTCCCGTCCCGGGACAGCTGCAGCTCGGCGATCACACCCGGGAAGCGAGTGGACACCGCGGCCGAATCCACCGGGAGACGGGCAGGCTGACCCGAGGCCGTCCCCGCGATGGCACGCAGCACGGTGTTGCCGTCGGCGACCACCCACACCGCGTCGTCCAGCGACCAGCTGGGCCGCGACAAGGTATGTCCGTCAGCGGCTTCCACCGCCTCGCCGCCGAGATCGCCGATCCACAGCGATGCCGCCATATCCGGAGCGCCGGGCCGCAGCGTCACCACCGACGCCACCTGGTGCCCACTGCGCGACAGCGCAGCTCCGGTCTGATCCGTCGTCCGCCCGAATGCACCCGGCACCGGGTCGGAGGCCTGCCCGTTCAGCGACACCAGCCGCCCGCCCACTAGCGCGTGCACGCCGGCCGCGGCTCCCTCGGCGACACCGGGATCGGTAGCGGCGACATCGGAGGGATTCCATCCGGCGGCGAACCTCTCGTCCAGCGCGGCGCCGTCGGCGTTGATCACATAGGGCCCTTTGATGTCGGCGCGCGCCAGGGTCCAGATGATCTGCGCGGCAAGCAGTTGCTTGCTGTGCGGGTCGGCGACGGTCAGCAGTTCCAGATCGATACGGGCACCGGCATAACCGCGTCCGATGCCGCTCTTTCCGCCGTCGGCCCGAGTAACCGGCCCGCGCAGCCGCAGCGGCGGTCCGAGCATGTTGCGCACGCTTTTGGCCATCTCCGGACGCGGACCCGCGATCAGCTTGGAAACCAGTTCGGTGGCCAACTGATCACGGTCGGCCACCGCGACGTAGCGCGGATCCGGAACGACCGTCTTGCCGGTCGGGTCCGCGAAGTACAACGTGTTGCGCTTGTAGGTGGCCTGAAATTGCTGCCAGTCCAAGAACACTCCGTTGGGCAGGTGGCCGATGCGCCAGCCGCCCGGTGTCTTGATCAGCTCAATCGGAGCGGGATCGGGCAGCACACCGTCGGCGGTCTCGAACACACCCATATCCGAGAGCGAACCAAGTTTGTCTGCCCGCATAGTCACCGAAACCCGGTCACTGCTATGGGTTTCGGTGAAGACGACGTGGTCGATCAGCAGCGCGCTGCCGGCATCATCCCAGGCGTTTGATGCCGACTGGGTGAGGAACTGGCGCGCGGCAAGGTGCCGGTTGGCCGGATCCGCGGTGGCCTTGAGGAATTCGCGCAGCAGCATGTCGGGGTCCATGCCCGGCGTCGGTTTGGGCAGGTTCGACGGTGCCGGCCGCTCGACGGTGCCGATGGCTTGCGGCGCCGACGCACTCGGCACACCGGCACAGCCGGCGAGCACCACCGCCACGGCGAGCAGCAGCCCGGTGAGCTTCAGCATCACACACCCCTCTCGGCGTGCTCCCGCGGTCGAAGCTGACGCTCCTTGCGTTCTGGGGCAATCGGTTTCATCGGCAGCGGGCTGGTGG
>NZ_JBAPPI010000140.1:0-2864 GCF_049280035.1 Mycobacterium sp.
GAGGCGGTGCGTCGCGCGGCCAAGTTGGACACGCTGGAAGATGTTCTGGTCCAGGACTATCGAGTGTCGTTTGGGTCGCTGCGTTCGCATGATCTGGTGGAGGGCATTCGGGCTCAGCTGGTCGACAAGGACCGCAATCCGAAGTGGTCGCCGGCATCGCTGGCCCAGGTGAGCGCTGCCGACGTCGACGCATACTTCGCACCGGTCGACGACGACCTGAAGTTCTAGAAGGAGCAGGACATGGCCGAAAAAGAATGGGAAACCATCCTGGTCGAGCGCGACGGGCGGGTCGGCACCATCACGCTGAACCGGCCGCAGGCACTGAATGCGCTCAACAGCCAGATGATGAACGAAGTCACGAGTGCTGCAGCTGAATTCGATGCCGACCCGGGTATCGGTGCGATCGTCATCACCGGATCGGCCAAAGCGTTCGCCGCCGGCGCCGACATCAAGGAAATGTCGCACCTGGCTTTCGCCGACGTCTTCGACGGCGACTTCTTCGCCCCCTGGGCCAAGCTGGCCGCCGTCCGCACTCCGACAATCGCCGCGGTAGCCGGGCACGCGCTGGGCGGCGGCTGCGAGCTGGCGATGATGTGCGACCTTCTGATCGCCGCTGACACAGCAAAATTCGGCCAACCAGAGATCAAGCTGGGCGTGCTGCCCGGCATGGGCGGTTCGCAACGGCTGACCCGGGCGATCGGCAAGGCTAAGGCCATGGACCTTATTCTGACCGGTCGCACCATCGACGCCGACGAGGCCGAGCGCAGCGGCCTGGTGTCGCGGGTGGTGCCCGCCGACGACCTGCTGACCGAGGCCAAGGCCGTCGCCACCACCATTTCGCAGATGTCGCGGTCGGCGGCCCGGATGGCCAAGGAGGCGGTCAACCGCGCCTTCGAATCCACCTTGGCCGAAGGGCTGCTCTACGAACGTCGGCTGTTCCATTCGGCTTTCGCGACCGATGATCAGTCCGAAGGAATGGCGGCGTTCATCGAAAAGCGAGCTCCGAACTTCACCCACCGCTAAGGAGCCCAAGGTGAGCGAGCCGGCGATCGCCGAACCCCCTGAAGCCACCGTCGAGCCGCCGCGCAAGAAACCGTGGTGGATTCGGCGTTACACCTTCACCGGTACCGCGGTCGGCCTGATTTTCCTGTGGTTTTCGATGACGCCGTCACTGTTGCCACGCGGGCCGCTGTTTCAGGGTTTGGTCAGCGGCCTATCCGGGGCGATTGGCTACGGCATCGGGGTTTTCGCGGTATGGCTGGTTCGCTACATGCGGTCAAAGGATTCCAGTCCGCCGGCGCCGCGCCGGGCGTGGCTGATCCTGATCGCCGCGGGTGCGGTCGGCATGCTCGCGATGGTGATTTGGTTTCACATCTGGCAGGACCGGGTGCGCGATTTGATGGGAGTCACGCACCTGAAGTGGATCAACTATCCGGAGGCGACAGCGCTGTCGTTGCTTGTGCTGTTCGCCGTGGTCGAGGTCGGCCAGCTGATCCGCCGATTGGTCCGCTTCCTGGACCTGCGGCTGGATCGCTTTGCGCCGCCGCGGGTTTCAGCCGTCATCGTGGTGGTTTTAATAGTGGCGCTGACGATCGCGTTGCTCAACGGCGTGGTGGTGAAATTCGCGATGCGGACCCTGAACAACACGTTCGAGGCGGTCAACAACGAAATGAATCCCAACACCGCCGCGCCGACAACGCCGCTGCGTTCCGGCGGGCCGCAGTCGCTGGTGTCCTGGGAATCGCTGGGACATCAGGGCCGCATCTTCGTTAAGGACGGGCCCACCGTCGCCCAGCTCACCGCTTTCAACGGCGCCCCGGCAACCGAGCCGATCCGCGCCTACGCCGGACTGGAATCCGCCGACAGCATCACCGCCACCGCGGAGGAGGCGGGGCGGGAGTTGCAGCGCACCGGCGGACTGCGCCGCGCCGTCGTCGCGGTCGGAACCACCACCGGCACCGGCTGGATCAACGAGGCCGAGGCCGATGCGCTGGAGTACATGTACAACGGCAACACCGCGATCGTGAGCATGCAGTACTCGTTCCTGCCCAGCTGGCTGTCGTTTCTGGTGGACAAACAGAACGCCCGCCATGCCGGCCAGGCGCTGTTCGAGGCGGTGGACCGGCTGGTGCGCGAGCTGCCGGAAGCACAGCGCCCCAAGCTCGTCGTGTTCGGCGAAAGCCTGGGTTCATTCGGCGGCGAAGCGCCGTTCATGAGCTTGAACAATGTGCTGGCCCGCTCCGACGGTGCGCTGTTTTCCGGGCCGACCTTCCAGAACACCATCTGGACCGATCTGACAGCGACCCGCGATCGCGGCTCACCGGAATGGCTGCCGATCTACGACAACGGAGCCAACGTGCGCTTCGTAGCCCGTCCCGACGACCTGGATCGCCCGCACGCGGGATGGCACCACCCCCGGGTGGTCTACCTCCAACACGCCTCCGACCCCATCGCCTGGTGGAATCCCGACCTGCTGTTCCGCAGACCGGGCTGGTTACGCGAAAAGCGCGGCTACGACGTGCTGCCCGAGACCGCGTGGATTCCGGTGGTGACGTTTTTGCAGGTATCGGCCGACATGGCGGTGGCCGTTGACGTCCCGCAAGGCCACGGTCACGTCTACGTCGCCGACGTGGCCAACGGCTGGGCGGCGGTGCTGCAGCCGCCGGGCTGGACGCCGGCCAAGACCGAGAAGCTGCGCCCGCTGCTGCACGCCAGCGACAGCTGACGTTCGGCGAGTAGTCACTGGGTGTGCGACGGGTGCCGGCTGCCTGAGAGTCGTTAAGCCTTGATGAATTTCTGTCGAATCAACCCCTTACGTGGAAACATCAGTACGTCGGGGCCCGATGTGAGGAATGTCATTCGGT
>NZ_JBAPPI010000141.1:0-3830 GCF_049280035.1 Mycobacterium sp.
GATACGACGATCATGACCGCATCTAAGCGCCGGCCACTCACAAGCCGAGGCGCGCGCACGTCACGTCAGGCGGTTTCGCCACCGGGCAAAGCGACTCGTCGGCACCTGAATCGCTGCCATGACCGCGCTCATCGGCGACGCCACCGACTTCGGCGGTGTCTTGGGCTTGGCACCGGCGGCGGGAGCCGCAGGGGCACTGCCTTCCCACCACGTCGGCTGTAGCAGCGCCGACGTCACCGGGATCGCCTGCTCGACGCTGTTGTGTCCCCATCTGCTCGCCCGATCGATGGACGCGACGGAGGGCGCCAGGTTCGCCGGCGACAACGTCGGAGCGAATCGAACGAGATGATCGGCGTAGGGCAGGTTGCCTACCATCTGCAACTGGATCGCCTGGGTGATCGGCACCAGCCACAGGTGCCGCGGATCCCATTGCGGGTGAAAGCAATCGAAAGCCAGATAGCACGCATTGCGGGTGCCCAGCCTGCCGTCGCGGATGCGCTTCCACGCCAGTTCAATCGGGACGTTGCTTGCGGTGCCGCCGTCGACAAGGGCCGCGATGTCCTTCTCTTCGAAGAGCGCGTCGAGGATCGGGATCATCCGCGGGTCGCTCGTTTCGTGATGCAGCACACCGGGAATGGCCGCCGAGAACGACGCTGCGTCGACGACGTCGAAGTCCCGGGCCGGGTCGTCGCCGCCGATGATTATCGGTTTGACGACCCGCAAGTCGATGAAGGCGGCCACTTGCCACATCCGGGTGCCCACCACCGGGCCGATGCCGATCGGACGAAACGGAACCGACCGCAGCTGCAGTGCCGCTAATGCGGGATTGCGGAACCGGGACGGCAGCGCCGTATACGGTTGCTTGCGAACTCCTCCGACCACGACGTCGAACGGAATCGCCAAGTCCGACATACGCATTCGTTGGCCGTCTTCGCGACTGAGCATGGCGTGCGCGAACTGGTCGAAGCGCAGCGCGAACATGCCGGCCAGGCCGTGGCGGCGGCGCAGCCGTTCGGGTCCCAGGATGGCGCGGTAGGACACCGTTTTCGCCCAGGCGATATACTCCTCGATCGGCACCGGCAACGCGCGGCTCACCAGGCTGCCCAGGATCGAGCCGATCGACGCGCCGATCATGTAGTCGGGCAGCTGGCCGGCTTCCAGCAGGCGCTGCATGCCGCCGATGTAGACGAAACCCGCACCACCGCCGCCGCCAAGGATGGTGACGAGCTTCTTGTAGCCGACCTCGGCGTCCAATTCCGCTGGGGAGAAGTCATTTCCGTGCCGCTCGATGAGCACTCGGCGTTGATCGTCCTGGTCGGCGGCCAGACCCGCCAGCGCGTCTCGTGCCGTCTGCAGCGCCGTGACCGGGTCCTGCTCTTCACGCAGCGGTCCGTATAGGGCGTCGGCGACCCGGGATCGCCACGGGGCGATTTCGGCGCCGACCGAGACGTCGCCGCGCCCGCGGCTTCCGCCCGGGCCCGCGGCGCCGGGCTCGAAGTCGGCGAGCCTGGCGAAGTTGAGGATGTAGCGCAGCTTGCGCAGCTCCTCGGTGCTCAGCACGTCCGGCTCGGCGAGCTGATGGCGGATCAGCCGGTTCTCCATCCTCTGCAGTAATAGAGCCGGCTCGGCCGACAGCAGATCGGCGGCGTCGACGGATTCGACCGCCTCGTCCTCGATCTCCTCGATGAGTTCGAGCCCGACGTCGCGGCGGCTAAGCCGGCTGAGCACGGCGTCGGCGAACGGAATCTGCATGAGGATCAGTTTGGTCGATACGCGGGCGGCACATCGCGGAAGGGTGGGGATCGGGCCGCGCCCGTCGAGCTGCCAGTACCTTATGAGGCATGTTCGTTCGGCTTACCACGCTGCTCGGCGTGCTGCTCGCCCTGTCGGGGTGTTCCGGTGCGCATCGGGCGGTAACACGACTGCCGGACGGCACAACCGTGCACACTATGGCGTTCGGCGGACTGGACCGCAGCTACCGGATCCACAAGCCGACGGGCTTGGCGGGTCCGGCACCGCTGGTGGTCATGCTGCACGGCGCGTTCGGCGACGCCGAGCAGGCCGAAAACTCCTATGGCTGGGATCAATTGGCCGACTCGGCGAAGTTTGTCATCGCCTACCCCGACGGCATCGGGCAGAGCTGGAATGCGCACGGCTGCTGTGGCAAGGCCGCTGGTGAGAACATCGACGACCTCGGCTTCATCACCACGATGGTCGGGGAGATCAGCGCAGCCCTGCCGATCGACAAGCCGCGGGTCTATGCCGCCGGGATCAGCAACGGCGGCATCATGACCTACGCGCTGGCCTGCAACAGCGGCATCTTCGCTGCCATCGGCCCGGATGCGGCCACCCAACTCGACCCATGCACCGCCCCGCACCCGACGTCGGTGATTCACATCCACGGCACCGCCGACCGGCTGGTTCCCTACAACGGCGGGCAGGGCGCGAGCACCGTCAACGGGCAATCGATACCTGACGTCAACGCGTTCTGGCGCAACGTCGATCAGTGCGGCCCACCCGATGTCACAAACAAACCCCCAGTCACCACATCGACCTCCGCATGCGCCGACCATCGCAGCGTTGAGTTGATCACCATCGACGGCGGCCGACACCAGTGGCCCGGCGGCACCACCTTCCTCGAACGATTTGGCACGACGACGCACGCGCTGAACGCCACCCAGACCATCTGGCAGTTCTTCGCGGCCCACCCCGCCTGAATTAGAGCCCCGGGATCAGGTCCAGCAGGTTGATCAGCGTGCCTGCGGTCGCTTCCAGGACGGGCGCGGCCGCGCCATACCCGATAGCGAACGGCACCAGCGCGATGTCGGCGGCAATCGGATCACCAATGGCGCCAAGCAAATTCCCGGCCTCGAGTTGGTCGGTAAACAGGTTGACGTCGTAGGACGGCAGGCTGGTCAGCAGCGCGGTGACGGTGTCGGCGACCGGGACCAGCGTTGCGTAGTCAGTCGACAGGGTCGCGCTGAGATCGTTGATGAGGTCGGTCGGTGAGGAGAGCAGCGTCGCATCCGAAATCGGGAAGTTGTCGAACTCGCTCAACGCGTTCTGCGCAACGCCTAGCAGCGCCGGGATATTCAGCAGCGACTGCAGGTTGGTGGCGTCGGTGAAGCCCTGCGTGTGCGCAATGCTGATCAGCTGATTGGTTAGCGGGTTGTCCAGAATCGACGAAATAAGTTGGTATTTCGCCGGATCCTCCAGGTCCTTGATGGCCGCGCTGATTCCTTGTGGGATCCCGTTGACCAAGGCGGTGAGGACATCGCTCAGGTTGACGTCCGTCGGCAACAGCCCCATCGGGCTGGGCACATCGGCATACCCCGGACTCCACCCGTCTTGAATGCTGCCGTAGCCGTAGTTGACCAGTACCGACATGTCGGGCTGCAGCAGATCGGCCAGCGGATTGCCGATGACGGGGATAAATCGCAGCAGATCCAACAGCGGCAGATCCTCGGGAACCAGGTAGTAGTTGGTCAGCGTGTCGGCTGTCGACGTCGGCAGTTGGATCGCGTCGGCGAGCTGCCCGGGCTCCGGGTCGAGATAGGTGATGTGGTCGAAAAGGATCCCCAAGAACGCGTTGAGGTCGGACAGGAAATCGATTGGGTACTTGGGGAAGTCGGCGAAGCCGTCGTATTCGTTGGTGTAGATGTCGGTCGGGTAGAGATCGGCCGGCGTGGCCCCGTCGAACGTGATGCCCAGGCTCGGGACCGACGGATCCGAACCGGCGGGGACATCGAAGCGTTCCAGCAAGCCGCCGTCGGGATTGCTGGCATCACCGACCATGATGAAGGGCACGTCATCGCTGGGCACACCTTGGG
>NZ_JBAPPI010000142.1:0-8694 GCF_049280035.1 Mycobacterium sp.
AGCGCCGGCAGTGCAAAGGTCGGCACCGCTGTCGAGGTGGGTGAACGGCGTTCCGGCGGCGCGCATGGCGGCAAGTTGTGGCATCAGGTCGTCGCCGCCGACGTAGGCGACGCTCAATGACACACCGGCGTCGGCGACGACGGCGCGCACCGCGTCTGCCATTCCCGCCGGGTTGAGCCCGCCGGCGTTGGTGATCACTTTGACCCCACGTGCCGCGCACTCGTTGACGACCTGTTTGAATTGGGTGAGAAAGGTTCGGGCGTAACCGCTTTCGGGATCCCGCTGCTTGGCTTTCCAGAGGATCAGCATGGTCAGCTCGGCCAGATAGTCCCCGGTGATGACGTCGACGTCGGCGGCGGCGATTAGCTCACGCATGGCCGCGAGCCGGTCACCGTAGAACGCCGAGGTGTTGGCGATGCGTACCGGGCGCTTCATCAACGTGGCGCCCGCTGCGTCGGCGCCCCGGCGAACGCTTGGGCGATGTCAAGCCAGCGCGATGCGACCGTCCCCTGGGCTTGCAGTGCGGTCTGGGTCCAGTGCCGGCGCTGGGTCACGGTGAGCGCGAAGTCCAGCGCCGGACCGCTAACCCGGTTGGCGGCATCGTCCGGGCCCCAGGTCCAGCTGTCCCCGTCGGGGGAAACCAGTTCGACGCGCACCGAGTCGCCGGGCACCTCGAGCCCGTTGATCGTGTGGGCGAATCCGAACGTAGTCACGCCCAGGTGGGCGATGTTGCGCAGCCCGGGACTGGGCGGGTGCTCGACACCCAGGGCCTCGTAGATGTCGTGACCGTGTGCCCAGGTCTCCATCAGTCGGGCGGTCGCCGAGGACGCCACACTCATATCGGGCCCGAACCACGGCAGCCGCCGACGGGGGTCCTCGCCGGCGAATTCGCCCTGCAGGTCTTGGCGCGCCTCGATAAACCAGGCCAGCAATGCCTCGGGGGTGAGGTTGCGGTGCTGCAAGACGATCCGGTCGGGGAAGTCCATGCCGCCGGTGGTCAATGCGTCGGCCAGGCCGCGGAACTCGTCGGGCGTCGTCATCGCCAGCCGGGCGGCGTCGTCGAAGAACGCCAGGTGCGAGACCTGGTCCTGGATGCTCCACCCCGCGGCAGGCGTCGCCAGCCGCCACTGCTCGTAGGCCAGGCCGTCGAGGTGCTCGATCAGCCGGTCGGACTCGTGCTGCAGATCGGCGAGCAGACCGGGGTAGTCCAGGCCCATCAGGCTCCTTTCCATCGCGGGGGGCGTCCCTCGTTGAACGCACGCGGGCCCTCCTGGGCGTCGTTGCTGAGATAGACTGGCGCCCAGAGAGTTTCGGCAAGTTTGTAAGCCGTGCTCAGCGGATGCTCGGCGGTCAGGGCGGCGGTCTGCTTGCTGGCGGCGACCGACAGCGGCGCGTTGGCGGCGATCTGCTCGGCCAGCGCCTGGGTGACCTCGATGAGTTCGTCGGGCTCGGCGAGCCGGTTGACGAACCCGATCTCGTGGGCGCGCGCGGCCGACAGCGGCGCGCCGGTGAGCACCAGGACCTTGGCGGTGTCGTCGGCGTTGAAGGTGCGGACGCCGTCGAACAGGCCATCGCGCACCGCCTTGTTCAGCGCGTTGCGTGCCTCGGGCCGCTGGATGGTCAACCAGGCGACGCCGTTGCGGACCTGGTAGCTGACGCTCACTGCTCTTCGCCTTGCACGACGGCCAGCACCGCGCCCGAATCGACCTGCTGGCCTTGAGTGACCGGGATCGAGGTGACGACTCCGTCGGCCGGGGCTCGTACGGTGTGCTCCATCTTCATGGCCTCCAGCACCACGATCGGCGTGCCCGCCGCGACCGTGTCGCCTTCGCCGACCGCCACGCGCACGACGGTGCCGGGCATCGAGGCCAGCAGCGAGCCGACTTCGGTCGGTGCGGTGGGGTCGGGGAATCGCTCGACCTCGACCAAGGTGGTCGAACCCAGCGCGCTGTCGATGTACTGCGTTGCGCCGCAGCGCGTCACCGCATAGCGGCGGCGCACGCCGTCGATCTCGGCGTCGACCAGCGTGGCCGAGGCGTTCAGGATCCGTACCTCGCGCGATTCGCCGTCCACTGCCGCGCTCAGCCGACCCCGGTCAAATCGGTAGCTGACGTCGACAGTGTCCTCGCCGAGCGCATACGACACCGTTTGGTCCTGGCAGGACAGGGTGCGCCAGCCCGACGGCAAGCCGGGCAGCACCGCGGTCTGCGCGCGCCGGGCCGCCTGGGCGGCCAGCGCGGCCACCAGGGCGTGGTTGCGCACCGCGGTCCCGCTGCTCCGAGGAGCCGTCAACTGAGCAGGGTCGTGTCGTTCGAGATATCCGGTATCGATGGCGCCGGAACGGAATTCGGCCTCACCGAGAATCCCGACCAACAGGTCGCGGTTGGTGGTCACGCCGTGCACCCGGGTGTCGCGCAACGCGCGCGCGAGCCGGCTGCAGGCCTCATCGCGGGTCGCGCCGTAGCCGATGACCTTGGCCAGCATCGGGTCGTAGAAGGTGCTGACGTGCGAGCCGGAGGTGAATCCGGCGTCTACGCGGATGCCGTCGAACTGCGGGAATTCCAGCGTCGTCAGGGTTCCCGACACGGGAATGAACTCCGCCGCAACGTCTTCGGCATACAGCCGGGCCTCGATGGCGTGCCCGGTAGAGGTGCTGTCCAGCATCTCGGGCGGCAGCGGCGCACCGGAGGCGACGAGCAGTTGCGCGCGGACTAGGTCGATGCCGGTCACCAGTTCGGTGACGGGGTGTTCGACCTGCAGCCGGGTGTTGACTTCCAGGAAGTAGAACGAACCGTCCTGGGCCATAACGAATTCGACGGTGCCCGCACCCTCATAGGACAGCGCCTTGCCGGCGGCCACCGCGGCACGGCCCAGCTCGTCGCGCAGCGCCTGGTCGACGGCAGTCGACGGAGCCTCCTCGATGATCTTCTGATAGCGGCGCTGGATCGAGCATTCCCGCTCGCCCAGGTGCACGACAGTCCCGTGGCTGTCGCCGAAGATCTGCACTTCGATGTGGCGGGGCGCCTCGACGAACTTCTCCAAGAAGACGGTGCCGTCACCGAACGCCGAGGCCGCTTCGCTGTGCGCGCTGGTGACGGCGTCGATCAGTTGCGCTTCGTCGCGCACAATTCGCATGCCGCGGCCACCGCCGCCGAATGCGGCTTTGACCAGAATCGGATAGCCGATGACGCCGGCCGCCGCGCGCAACGCTTCAGGGTCCTCGTCCCGCTCGGATCCCACTGTCGCACCGGGCAGCACGGGTACCCCCGCGGCACGCATCATCTCTTTGGCCGCGATCTTGGATCCCATCGCGTCGATGGCCTGTGGGCTAGGCCCGACGAACACCACGCCCGCGTGCGCGCAGGCACGCGCGAAATCGGCGTTCTCCGAAAGGAAACCGTAGCCGGGGTGTACGGCGTCGGCGCCGGTGCGCGCGGCAGCGGCCAGCACCAGATCTGAGCGTAAGTAGGTGTCGGTAGGCGCCGTGCCGCGCAGGTGCACGGACTCGTCGGCCTGCGCGACGTAGGGGGCGTACTGGTCGGCGTCGGAGAACAGCGCGACGGTGGCGATGTCCATCGCGTGTGCGGTGCGGATGATGCGCGCCGCGATCTCGCCGCGGTTGGCGATGAGCAGTTTGGTGATCACGGTTTCACATCCTGAAGACGCCGAAACCGCGGCGCCCTGCAACAACGTTGGAGTGGGCGGCCGACAGCGCCATGGCGAGCACAGAGCGGGTGTCGCGGGGGTCGATCACGCCGTCGTCGTAGATACGGGCGGAGACGAAGAACGCGTGCGATTCACGTTCGATCTGCTCCTCGATTTCGGCGGTGCGCTTCGCGTCGGCCCCGTGGTCGAATTCGCGCCCGGCGGCCGCGGCGGCCGCCTTGGCGACGATCGACAGCACGCCCGCCAGCTGCGCGGCACCCATCACCGCGAGCTTGGCGTTGACCCAGCTGAACATGAACCGCGGGTCGTAGGCCCGCCCAGACATGCCGTAGTTGCCGGCGCCGAAGGAACCACCCATGTTGATAGTGATGTGCGGCACGGTGCTGTTGGTGACGGCGTTGATCATCTTGGCGCCGTCTTTGATGATGCCGCCCTGCTCGTATGCGGTGCCGACCATGTAGCCGGTAACGTTCTGCAAGAAGATCAACGGGGTGTCGGTCTGATTGGCCAGCAGAATGAATTCGGTTGCCTTCTTTGACTCCTCGCTGAACAGCACCCCTCGGGTGTTGGCCAGGATGCCGACGGGGAAACCGTGGATGCAGGCCCAGCCGGTGGCGATGCTGGTGCCCCAGCGCGGTTTGTATTCAGAGAACCGGGATCCGTCGACGATGCGGGCGATGACTTCGCGTGGGTCGAACGGGACGCGCGAGTCACCCGAAGCGATGCCCAGCAGCTCCTCGGCGTCGTAGAGCGGCTCGTCGGCAGGCTGGCTGGGGCCGGGACCGAGCTTGCGCCAGTTGAGGTGCGCGACGATATCGCGACCGATACGGATTGCGTCGACTTCGTCGATTGCGAAGTAGTCGCCCAGGCCTGAGACGCGGGTGTGCATGTCGGCACCGCCGAGCGCCTCGTCGTCGGCGTCCTCGCCGGTGGCCATCTTCACCAGCGGCGGCCCGCCAAGGAACACCTTGGCCTGCTTATCCACCAGTACCGCGTAGTCGCACATGCCGGGCACGTAGGCGCCGCCGGCGGTGGAGTTGCCGAAGACCAGCGCGATGCTGGGGATGCCCATTGCCGAAAGCTCGGTCAGGTCGTGGAAGATCTTGCCGGCGTAAACGAAAAGGTCTGACTGGGTGGGCAGATCGGCGCCCCCGGACTCGACCAGATACACCACCGGCAGGCGGTTGACGCGCGCGATCTCCAGTGCGCGCAGGTTCTTGCGCAGGGTGTAGGGGTTCATGGTGCCGCCGCGCACCGTCGGATCGTGGGCGATGATCATGCACTCGACATCGCTGATCACCCCGACGCCGGCGACAATCGCGGCGCCGACATTGAACTCTGTACCCCAGGCAGCCAGCGCCGAGAGCTCCATGAATGGTGCGTCGCGGTCCACGAGCAACTCGATGCGTTCGCGCGCCAGCAGCCGGCCGCGGTCGTGGTGGCGCTTGACATACCGGTCCCCACCACCGGCGGCCACGAGCTGCAGCTGCTCATTGAGCGCGGCCACCGCGGCGGACTGTACCTCGTGGTTCTTCAGATAGGTCTCGGAGGTGACATCCACCTCCGATGTCAGGACTGTCATCGCCGCCCTTTGAGGTCAAACTGGAAACGAACACGGTTAGTGAATCCCCATACACTAAACGAAAGCGGACCTAACCGAAAGGGGACGGTAAGAATCACCCCGATTAGCCAGCGCGGCACCGAGCGCTGAGGTTTCGAAGGTACAGCGCTCATCCTAAGAAACATCGCATATATCGCTTCCCGCACAGCCTGCGTCGCACAGACAGTGCAACGCGCAAGGCCATCCGTGGAACCCTTCCACAGCGCCCGGATCACGATGACCCGTGCTGATAAGTTAGTAAATCCGTAATAACTAATTTGCCGATAACAGCAAATGCGACCGCGGCTGTCCAAGACCGGCGACTGGGATCCGTCATCCCGCCACGCGACACCCGTGCCGTTGCCTTGGGCATTTGCGGGTGAATTTGGCTAAAGCTGTTGACCCAGCTCACGTTCTGTGATCGTGACGCCGAATCCGAAGAACTGCCCGGCATCGAAATGCACTTGCCGCCCCCCTGGCTCACCGAATTTATACTGAATGCCGTAGCCGCGGTCGACGATTGCTTTGGTGGCCTCGTCGAGATCGTCGACCTTCCACACCAGCGGTCCGATTCCACCCCGACCTTTGGCTTGGAACAGCGGCGCAATCTGGCTTGTCGCCGACGCGGGCGCCAGAAGCTCGAGCCCCACGAAATCGTCGGTCGATGACAGAATGTCGGGCCCCGGGTAATGACGCGTCGGTGAGAATGACGCGCCCAACAGCTCAGCGAATGCCTCGCGTGCGGACTCTATATGCTCGCCGTCGACCATCAATTCGACTCGCTGAAACTTGGCTCCGAAACTCATGGGCGAGCCCGCATCCTCGCGGCTTTGCTCGGTGAAAGTAATCCCGAATCCAAACAGCTGGTCCTCGTCAAGATGGATCTGGCGCTGGCCGGGCGAGCCGAACTCGTAGACAACACCGTAGCCCTGACTTTCGACAAAAGCGCGGGTTGCATCAAGGTCTTCGACCTCCCAGACGATCGGGCCGATGGAGCCGCGTCGCGGCTTCCTGTCGAAAACCCCTGCTAATGGGCTTGTGTCATCCAGGGGCCCGAACAGCTCGATACCCATCGCGAAGTCGGTCGTTGTACGCACTTTCACGTCGTCCAGGTCCTCAGGCTCAGGGAGATGGCCTCCCAGAGCATCATTGAAAACCTGCACTGCGTCCGGAATGTCCTCTGCCGGCAGCAGCAGTTCGACCCTGTTCAACCGACGCACCCGCACATTTACTCCTGTGAGCCCGATCGACGAAACATAGCGGCTGCTATGTCAGCAGCATCATCGCCGTCCGATTCGCGTACGTCAACCTTCGGCCCGCTACTCCTTGGATGCGTCGCACGCGCGTGTTAGATTTCCCGCATAGTAATTGCTATGTGACCGCGGCAACAACCCCGGAGCAACGCAGCCGGAGTGGGTGGCTTGCGTTCCGCTCATCGAGACCGCTGCGGGAGGTGTGAATATGTTGCCGCGCCCTGCTCCGGTTGTCACCGATGACAACGAGGGATTTTGGATCGCCGCGTCGCAGCGCCGGTTCGTTGCTCAACGCTGTAACGGCTGCGGTCAGCTACACCATCCTCCACGACCGATGTGCCCCAATTGTCGGTCGCTGGACCACGAATGGGTCGAGTTATCGGGGCGGGGGACGCTCTACAGTTACGCCCTCCTTCATTACCCCCAGCACCCGGCGTTCACCTACCCGCTTGTGGCTGCTGTCGTCGAACTCGAGGAGGGTTTGAGGTTCGTGACCAATGTCGTCAACATCGATCCGAACGACCTCGCCATCGGAATGGCGCTTTCGGTGACATTCGTCGAGATTGACGACGAGATGGCGTTGCCTGTGTTCGAACCCCGGCGGGAGTCGTGAGCGCGGAGTTCGCCGATGGGACGGCGATTGTGGGGATCGGCCAGACGGAGTACTCCAAGGCGGCCGGTCGAAGCGAGACCCAGTTGGCCTGCGAGTCGATCACGTCCGCCCTGGCCGACTGCGGACTCCTTCCTGGCGACGTCGACGGACTGGTCAGCTACACCGTTGATCCGGTGGAGGAGACGGAACTGGCCCGCGCCATCGGCTTCCGGGAGATCAAATGGTCGAGCCGCGTTCCCTACGGTGGGGGAGGATCGCAGGGCGTAGTGCAACACGCGGCGGCCGCGGTGGCCTCGGGTGCCGCAGACGTCGTCGTCGCCTACCGGGCGATCAAGGCGCGGTCGGGCCGAAGATTCGGTCGAGCCGACGCGAGGCCGCAAGCGGGCTTCAATCACGCCGGTACGACGGCCGTCCAGTGGTGCATGCCCTACGGCATCTTCACACCGGCGTCGTGGATGGCCCTCAACGTCACGAGGTATATGCACGATTCAGGGGCGACCAGCAAAGATTTCGGCAGGGCCGTGGTCCAGTTCCGTGACTATGCGGCGGCCAATCCGAACTCCCACTTTTATGGCCGTCCGATCACATTGGAAGACCATCAGGCGTCGCGCTGGGTGGCCGAGCCGGGTATCCGACTGTTCGACTGTTGCCAGGAGACCGACGGCTCCGCGGCGTTGGTCATCACCCACGCCGATCGAGCCGCCGATACCTTGGCGCACGTGCGAATTGCCGCAGTCGCCAGCGCGGGACTCTTTGAGGAGGAGATCGCCACCGATCACTACACGCCGAACCTGGCGATCATGGACAGCTCGGTCGTTGTTGCCCGTTCGTTGTTCGGAGGCTGCGATGTGACGCGTGACGATATCGATGTTGCGCTGATCTACGATGCGTTTTCGCCGATGCTGCTGATGCAGCTTGAGGGCCTGGGATTTTGCGGCTTCGGTGAGGCCAAGGACTTCGTCGCCGATGGGCAACTCGGACCAGAGGGTCAACTGCCGTGCAACACCAACGGCGGGCTGATTGGCGAAGGCTACATTCACGGACTGAATCTGACCCTGGAAGCGGTTCGTCAGCTGCGCGGCACCGCGATCAATCAAATCGCAGGTGCCCGCACAGCATTGGTCAGCGCCAGCCGCACCGCAACGATACTGCAGGTCGACTGAGCTCGGTACGCCGGCGATGGACGCAACGGGCTAAGCAAGCGCCGATCAACATGGCGCCGAACGAACCTCGGCCGAGCTCGGCTCGTGGGCGCGGGCGGCCTACCGAGTAGCCATACGCGGCTGGTGGCCGATGCGCAAAATCGCGCGCGCGGCAGCGGTGAGCAGCTCGCGCAGCCGGTCCGCCGCCAGGCCCGTGTTGTGGAATAGCGGTGACTGGATCGCGCCGACCGCGGCGTGCACGATGGTGCGTGCGTCAGCGTCAGACAGGTCCGCGCGCAGCTCGCTGATCAGGTGCACCCACTCTTCGAGGTACAACCGCTGTTTTCGGCGCAGCCGGCGACGGTCTTCGTCGGGCAGATTGTTGATTTCGCTGTAGTAGACCTGGGCGAGTTCACGATC
>NZ_JBAPPI010000143.1:0-8464 GCF_049280035.1 Mycobacterium sp.
GCCATCGCGTCCAGCTCGCCGGCGCTGCGCTGTGGCACCAGCTTGCGACTGCGCAGCCCGCCCAGGGCGATCACGGTTACCTTCCCAGGGCCCGTAGCGCGCGAGCGAACACTTCGTCCACGGCGCCGACCGCGTCGACGGTTTTCAACTCGTGGCTGTAGTACTCGATCAGCGGCGCGGTTTCGTCCCGGTAGACCTTCATCCGGTTGAGGATGACCTCGTCGGTGTCGTCGGCGCGGCCGCGCGCTCTGAGCCGCTCGAGCAGCACGTCCTCCGGCACCCGAAACTCCAGCACCGCGTCGAGCTGGGTCCCCCGGCGCTCGAGCATGTCATGGAGTGCTTTGGCCTGCCCGACCGAGCGTGGGTAACCGTCCAGGATGAAACCGTCGCTTACGTCCGGTTTGGCCAGCCGGTCGTCGACGAGTTCGTTGGTCAGTTCGGACGGCACCAGGTCGCCGGCGTCCAGGTAGCGCTTGGCCTCCAGGCCGAGCCTGGTGCCGGTGTTGATGTTGTGCCGAAACAGCTCCCCGGTGGAGAGATGCGGTATTTGGAGTTTCTCCGCCAGCTTCTCGGCCTGCGTGCCCTTACCCGCTCCGGGCGGACCAAGCAACACAACTCTCACTTGAGGAACCCTTCGTAGTTGCGCTGCATGAGCTGACTTTCGATTTGTTTCACGGTATCCAACCCGACGCCGATCGCGATCAGCACCGCAGTGCCGCCGAACGGCAGGTTCTGCACCGTCCCCGTGTTGCCGATCTGGAGGAACAGATTAGGCAGCACCGCGATGACGCCGAGGTAGATCGAGCCAGGCAGCGTGATCCTGCTCAGCACATAACGCAAGTAGTCGGCGGTCGGCTTTCCGGGCCGAATGCCGGGGATGAAACCACCGAACTTCTTCATCTCGTCAGCACGTTCGTCGGGGTTGAACGTGACCGACACGTAGAAATACGTGAAGAAGATGATCAGCCCGAAATAGACGGCGATGTAGACCGGGCTCGAGGGGTTCGACAGGTAATTGGCGACGAATTTGTCCCACCAGCTGTTGCCCACACCGCCGGTGCCGCTGCGGATCAGCTGGGTGATCAGACGCGGAATGTAGATCAGCGAGGAGGCGAAGATAACCGGGATAACACCGGCCTGGTTGACCTTCAGCGGCAGATACGTCGAGGTGCCGCCGTACATCCGCCGGCCGACCATCCGCTTGGCGTACTGCACCGGGATGCGGCGTTGGCCCTGCTCGACGAACACCACGCCGATAACGATGATCAGCGCTGCCACGCAGACCGACGCGAACACCATCGCGCCGCGGCTGTCCAGGATGCTTTTGCCTTCGCCAGGAATACGGGCGGCGATGCCGGCGAAAATCAGCAGCGACATGCCGTTGCCGATGCCGCGCTCGGTGATCATCTCGCCCATCCACATCACCAGCGCCGCGCCAGCGGTCATCACCAGCACGATCACCACCAAGGTGAAGATGCTCTGGTCGGCGATGATGTCCAGGTTGCAGCCCTGCAGCAGCCCGCCGTTAGCGGCCAGCGCCACGATGCTGGTGGCCTGCAGGATGGCCAGCGCGATCGCCAGATAACGGGTGTACTGCGTCATCTTGACCTGGCCGGACTGGCCTTCTTTGCGCAGTTCCTCAAACCTCGGGATGACCACGGTGAGCAGCTGCACGATGATGCTCGCGGTGATGTACGGCATCACCCCGACCGCGAACACGGTCAGCTGCAACAGCGCGCCGCCGGAAAACAGATTGATCAGCGAGTAAATCTGGGCCGCTTCCCCGCCGCTGACTTGCGCGATGCACTTCTGCACGTTCGGGTAGTTCACGCCCGGCGACGGCACCGAGGCGCCCAGCCGATAGAGCACCACAATGCCCAGCGTGAACAGGATCTTCCGTCTCAGGTCGACTGTTCGCAGCGATGAGATGAAAGCCGAAAGCACTCTTCCTCCTGCGCAGCCGGGCTCTGGTCGCGGCATGCCAATGGGGCTGGTGTGACCAGCGTCGGGTGGTCCTGCGTCACGCGCCAAGCACTCGCAGGCCAGGAGGTGTCCAGCGCGCGTAGACAGTCTACGAGACTAACAGCGGTGGTCGCGCTCCCCCGCAAACGGGTAGGCCTGGACACAGCAACAAGGCGTACAGTTTCACTGGCTCTTTACCTTGGCTAAGTATCAAGTCGGCGCCGGTTTCGGTGGAAAGGTGACCATGGCACGCAGCGACAGTGACACCTGGGACTTGGCGTCGAGCGTCGGCGCCACCGCGACGATGGTCGCCGCCGCCCGGGCGGTGGCCACCAAGGACGCCGACCCGATCATCAACGACCCGTTCGCCGCCCCGCTGGTCCGGGCGGTGGGGATTGATTTCTTCATCCGCATGGTCGACGGCGAGATCAACGCGACCCTTGACGAAGATGTCGGGGAAACCGGCAAGGTCGAATTGCAGACGGAAACCGACTCGCTGGCGGTGCGTACCCGGTTTTTCGACGACTTCTTCTTGCACGCGACCGCGGCGGGGATCGGTCAAGCGGTGATTCTGGCCGCCGGTCTGGACGCCAGGGCGTACCGGCTGGCGTGGCCACCCGGCACCGTCGTTTACGAAGTCGACCAGCCAAAGGTCATCGACTTCAAAACCCACACCATGGCGCGGCTGGGTGCCGAACCGACGACCGAGCGGCGCACGGTCAGCATCGACTTGCGCGAAGACTGGCCGACTGCGCTGGCCGAAAGCGGTTTCGATGCCACCAAACCGACAGCCTGGAGCGCCGAGGGGCTGTTGATGTACCTGCCGCCGGAAGCTCAAGATCGGCTCTTCGATCACATCACGGCGCTCAGCGCGCCCGGCAGTCAACTGGCCACCGAATATCACCCGGATAGCGGTCCGACGATGGCCGATCGAGGCAAGGCGATGAACGCTCGGTGGGCCAATCTGGGCTGCGACGTCGATTTGTCGGGGCTGTTCTACGAGGGCGAGCGCAACAACGTCGCCGAGTATCTCAGCGGTCGGGACTGGCAGGTGGCCAGCCGTGCTCGACGGGAGCTGTTCGCTGACTACGGTCGCGCATTCCCCAGCGACGAAGCACTGGCCGCTTTCCGCAACATCATCGCCGTCATCGCAACCCGCAGCTAGGAGAGGAAACCATGGCCGTAAGCGACACCAAACGACACGACGGCGACAGTTGGGATCTGGCATCCAGCGTGGGCGCCACCGCCACCGCTGTGGCCGCCCGGCGCGCGATGGCGTCAAAGGGCCCGAATCCGCTGCTCGACGATCCCTTCGCCGAACCATTGGTCAATGCTGTCGGAGTCGACGCCTTCATCAGGATGATGAACGGCGAAATCGAGCTCGCAGATGACCCAGCAGACGATCCGGCATTCACCCCGCGGCGGCTGGCCGAGGGAATGGCGGTCCGGACCCGGTTCTTCGACAACTTCTTCACTGACGCCGCGGCGGCGGGTGTGCGCCAGGCCGTCATCCTGGCTGCCGGGCTCGACACCCGCGCGTACCGGCTGCCATGGCCGCCAGACACCGTGATCTACGAAATCGATCAGCCCCGGGTCATTGAATTCAAGACCCGCACGCTGGCAGATCTGGGCGCGACGCCGTCGGCAGACCGCAGGGCGGTGGCTGTCGACTTGCGCGATGACTGGCCGCAAGCTTTGCGGGACAACGGATTTGACTCGGGGCGGCCTACAGCCTGGATCGCCGAGGGGTTGTTGGGCTATCTGCCGCCGGAAGCCCAAGATCGGTTGTTCGACAACATCACCGCGCTCAGCTTCTGCGGAAGCCGACTGGGTACTGGCTACGTCCCAAATATCCGGGACCGCATTGCCCAACGGGGTAAAGAGATCAGCGAGCGTTGGAGCCGCCTCGGATTGAACCTCAACTGGGCCGATTTGGTCTACGACGGCGAGCGTAACGACGCCGTCGAGTACCTGACCGACCGCGGCTGGGACACGACGGTCCATACGACATCAGAGTTGTACGCCGACAACGGTTTTGACTTCCCCGAGGGCCCGACGATGGTTGCATTCGGCGACATCAAATACGTGTCCGCGCAGTTGCCATAGCGTGCCCGACGCCACCGACTACCCGCGAGCCATCCAGCTGTGGAACAGGCCGTCCGGGTCGTAGGTTGCGCGTACCTGATCCAGGCGCGCCATGTTCGGATCGGTGATGAACTTCGCCGGACGCCGGGCCAGATTCTCGTCGGCGAGTGAAATGCCGGTTGCCAGGTGCGACATTGCCGCCATATTCGACGGGGCCCAATCGCGATAGCGTTCGTCGTCGGCCGGATCGTGCCAGGAGGTGTAGAGCGCCAGATAGATCTCGTCCTCCAGGCCGTAGACCATGTCCGCGCGGTCCGCGGACGGCTTCCAGCCGGCGAAAACGAAGTGCGACGGGTGCGGTGGCAACGTTTCGATGATCTTGCGGATTCCCGGCAGCAGCTCCTCGGCCGAGGCTGACGTGAACATGTTGTCCACGACGTACCGATGATCCTCGGGGTATTTGGTCATCACCGCCGCATACCAATTGGCCAACGTCGTCTCCATATACGGAAGGCTGATGGTGGCGCGGTCGATCACGGGGCAAGTGCCCAGGGCGGCAAGCGCTTTCGTGGCCTGCTCTTCTGAGTCGGCGAAGACCGGGGAGGCGACGGTGATGGCGGGCCCGGTGGACCCTGTCTCCGGAGCGCCGTGCGAGGTCAGGATCTGCAGTTCGACCCGGTCGTCGATCTCGCTGCTGATTGAGCGTCCCCAGCTGAACACCTCGTCAGCGAGCTCGATCGGGTACATGTACAAACAGGTGCCCAACACGGCCGGGCGCCGGTGTAGCCGCAGTGTGAACGAGGTAACCACACCGAAGAAGCCCGGTCCGGAGCCGCGGGCGGCCCAGTACAGATCGGGGTGATTCTCGGGATCGCAGTAGATCTTTTCACCGTCGGCAGTGACGACCTCCAGCCCGAGCACGCTCTCACACGCTGGCCCGACGACCTTGCTGTTCCAGCCGTATCCGCCCTGCAGCAGATAGCCGCCGAGGCGAATGCCTTCACAGTGGCCTGCGGGGAAAAACAGGCCTTGCGAGTCGAGCTCTGTGGCAAAGACGCTGGCGATCTTGCCGGGTCCGACGCGTGCGATCATCTGGTCGGTGTCGACGATGCAGTGATCGAGGCGACTGACGTCGAGCAGCATGCCGCCGTCACGCAGATGGCTGGCGTTCCAGCTGTGTCCGCCCGAGCGGACGCCGATGTGATAGCCGTGAGCCCGGGCATGGCGCACCGCCGCGACGACGTCATTGGCCTCGCAGGCCTGCATGATGACGGCTGGAAAGCGGTCCGGCAGAAGGCTATTCCACACCGTTGCGCGGCGGGCGGCTTCGTATTCGTCTGTACCGCGGTAGAAGAATCGTTTTTCGCGGAGTAGAACCATTGCGGTCTCCTGGATTGTTCTTTTTAGAGCGGCCGGTCAGCCGGCGGAGGTTAACGATTTAGCGGGCTCGGACGACCTGGCTGCCAGGTATGCCGCGACCTGACCGGCCAATGGCGTTGCTGCCAGGCGGATCGCCCGCAGCGGGCCCCTGGGTGGAATGCCGAAACCGATCGCGAACATCCCATCGCCGAGGTGTGAGGCAAAACCGCCGTGCGGGTCGCCGTGCTCGTCGAGGACGCCGAGGTGGCCGACCAGACCGTCGAGGTCGGTGCTGAATCCGGTTGCGGCGACGATCACCTCAGGTGTCACGGTCGTGCCGTCATCGAGGATCACCCGGCGCGAGTCAACGGCCGCCACCGCTGCTACCACCTCAACGCGGCCGCTTCGGACGGCGTCGACGAGTTCATAGGCCAGGGTCGGGATGCGGCCTCGCTGCTCCACCGTTGCCTTCAGTCCGAGCGGCGGCCGGCGGAATCCATAAATCGAAAGGTCACCGAACAGCAAGCGATTGAGACGTGCGATCAGCGGATCGACGATGCGCGCAGGCACCCCCGCGGACAGCTCGAGGAAGACGTCCGACGGGATCGGTCCCATGGCACGCCGCACCAGATGCGGTGGTGTGCGCACCGCCAGCCAGATCTTGCGCGCGCCGTCATCAGCCAGTTGCACCGCTATGTCAGCGGCGGAATTGCCTGCGCCGACAACGAGAACGTCTTGGCCCTGGAAGGGCCAAGCGTTGCGAAAGGCGCCGGAGTGCAGGATCTCACCGGTGAAATGGCTCAAGCCAGGCCAGGGCGGGACGACGGGCGTGTGGTACTTGCCGGTGGCCAGCACGACGGCTGGTGTCCGGATTTGCCCCGACGAGGTGTCGACCAGCCAGCCCCCGGCTGCCCGGTCGATGCGATTGACCTCACATCCGAGCGCAAGGGTGATGTTCTGGCGGCACACGTAGCGGTCGAAGTAGCGGACCATGTCGTCCTTGGTTGGCCAACGCCCGGCCGACAGAGGAATCCGTTGTCCCGGCAGGTGCGACATGAACCCGGTCGTGTTCAGGCGGAAGTTGTCATAGCGATTGCGCCACGAAACCGCAGGTGCTGCGGCCTTGTCGACGACCAGCACCGAAACCCGGTGGCGATGCTCGAGCTCGCGCGCGACGGCAAGGCCTGACGGTCCGGCGCCAATGACGACGACGTCGGGTCTGCTTTGGCGGTCACTGAACACAGGCGGCACGACTCCTTTTCCATATCGTCTCGGCCTTAACACGGTTAACAACGCTGCCTGGTTCATTGCGACCCAATCTCTGGGGCGCTGTGAACCCTGGCCGCTCGGAAGTCGTGTATCTGGTATGCCGACAAATCACCGAGTGGTCGACCACATCGTTGGGCACCTCGCGGGAATCGGAGTCGACTACATCTTCGGGGTAGACGGGGCCAACATCGAAGATCTTTACGACGCCGCCTATTTCCGATCGGATATCACCGCGGTGCTCGCCAAGCACGAGTTCTCCGCCGCCACAATGGCGGATGGATACAGTCGCAGCGGCGCGGGCCTAGGTGTGGTGGCGGCGACGTCCGGTGGGGGAGCGCTGAACCTGATTCCGGGTTTGGGCGAATCATTCGCCAGCCGGGTACCGGTGTTGGCTCTCGTGGGCCAACCGGCGACCACCATGGATGGTCGCGGCAGCTTTCAAGACACCAGCGGCCGCAACGGTTCATTGAATGCCGAAGCGTTATTTTCTGCGGTATCAGTCTTCTGCCAACGGGTGGTGACGCCCGCGGACATTGTCTCGGCGCTACCGGCCGCCATTGCTGCCGCCCTTGCGGGCGGCCCGGCAGTCTTGTTGCTGCCCAAAGACATTCAACAGTCCAGCCTGCCCCTCAATGGCCGCAGTGCCGGACGCCATGCAGAAGTCGAGCGGCCGCGAGTCATCGGCGACCCGCATCCCATTGTGCGCGCCTTGCGGCGGGTGAGTGGACCGGTCACGATCATCGCCGGCGAACAGGTGGCCCGTGATGATGCGCGAGCCGAGCTGTCGACGCTGCGCGGGATGCTGCGCGCCCGGGTGGCAACCGTGCCGGACGCAAAGGATGCCGCCGGGACACCTGGCTTGGGTTCGTCGTCGGCCCTGGGGGTGACCGGAGTGATGGGTCACCCCGGTGTCGCCGATGCGGTGGCCGGCAGTGGGTTGTGCCTGGTGGTGGGCACCCGGCTATCGGTGACCGCGCGCACCGGTCTCGACGACGCGCTGGCAGCGGTGCCAACGATATCCATCGGGTCGGCGCCGCCGTACCTCGCCTGCACCCACGTCCACACCGACGATCTGCGTGCCTCGTTGCGGATGCTCACTCGCGCGCTTTCCGGCGCGGGGCGGCCCACCGGGGTTCGGGTTCCCGATGTGGTGGCGCACACGGAGCTGACCCCGCCAGCGTTCGACGGTCCGGGTGTGCGCTACCGGGACGCGATGACCGAGCTCGATCACGTATTGCCCGACGAGGTGGACATCGTCGTCGATGCCGGCAACACCGGCGCGTCGGCCATTCACTACCTGCCGGTGCGGCGGAAGGGCCGGTTTGCGGTCGCGCTGGGCATGGGCGGCATGGGCTACAGCTTCGGAGCCGGTATCGGGATGGCGTTCGGCCGTGCGAAAGCCCAGGCGCCGGGCCGACGTGTGGTGGTGATCGCGGGGGACGGTGCGTTCTTCATGCACGGCATGGAGGTGCACACCGCGGTGCACTACCGGCTTCCGGTGACTTTTGTGCTGCTCAACAACAACGCCCATGCCATGTGCGTGACCCGCGAGCAGCTCTACTACGACGACCTGTACAGCTACAACCGGTTCGCTCCCAGCCGGCTCGGGGCCGGTCTGGCCACGATGTTCCCGGGACTGGCATCGGTCGACGTCAGCGACACCGAAGGATTGGCCGCGGCAGTGCACGGCTCACTCGCAGTCGACGGCCCGGCGGTCATCAGCGTCGAATGCGCCGCCGACGAAATCCCGCCGTTTGCACCATTTCTCAACGCTCCATTAACCAATAGG
>NZ_JBAPPI010000144.1:0-14883 GCF_049280035.1 Mycobacterium sp.
GTCGCACAACTGGTTTAGAGCTGCCACAACTTCGTTGGTGTCGGAGCGGTCTCTCCGTGCATGACCTCCAACGCCCTGCAAACTCGACGCTCTGAATTCCAGGCGTCGTAGGTTGCGTGCTGCGCCGTCCCTCCTGCGCGAGCCGCCGAACTGCACGACCGTACGGTTCTAGGATTCGCCACGAAGATGAGAAAAACGCGTCCGCCATCTTGATGAGAATTCTGCAAACTTGCAGCAAGAGACGTCCCTATCCGCCACGCAGCGTGAGAACCTACATTCTTCTTCGCGCGTCGGCGTTTTGTGGGCACCACCGCCCGGCATTGAACAACTCGCACGCATCCCGGGTCAACGCCAGTTCAGCCTCGAGCGGCGCGATCGGCGCCCGGAACGAAGAATGTCGCCAATTCGCTTGCCACACGGTTGGGTTGACCGTGTTGGTCAGCATTCCAGGGTCCGGTGTGGTTCATTCGGGACAGGGTCACGCGGCGGTTGCTCGGAAGAATGGCCTCCAGCGCGATTAAACCATCGCGCAGGTATCGGGGGCTCTTCGTGCCCCCGAGGAGCAGGACATCCTTGTCCAGTGCGCGGTAGTCGTCGATTCGGCCGGCAATTTCGGTGAGCACGCGGAAGTCGTACCGCGTCGACGGGATGAGTTCGGTCAGGGGCGCGTAGTCGGTCGAGGGCACCTTTGCCTGGTGGCGAATCACTCGGCGGAAGATCGCTGCCAGGAGGGGCCGAGGAAGGGCGAGAAGGGGCGCAGGCGCAAGTTTTACGATGCGCATGAGGGTGACGAATGCCGCGTCCAGTCGACCGGCGTCGATCTCGCGTGACAGCCGTTCGATCTGCCCCGTCGGCATTCCGTGCAGTTGGAACGGTGGCTCGTAGAGCGCCACCGCGTTGACGGAAGACAGTTGCCTGGCCGATTCGATCGCAAGAAGGGCGCCCGAGCTCAGCCCGAACAGCACGTGGGCGCCGGTCGCTTCGAGCACGGCCGCAATGTCCTCCACATCCCGTTGGTAGGTGTGGTCGTCAGTGAACGCCTTCGCGCTGGCGGCTCGGCCACGGCGGTCGGGCACCAACACGGTGAACTGCGCGGCGAGTGATTGGGCCAGTTGGTCATAGTGCTGCGCGACTCCCATCGCGCCCTGCACGAGAATCAGTCCCGGTCCGCGACCATAGCGACGGTAGCCGATCGTCGTGCCGTCGCGGGAGGACACCGCTTCTTGTGTATACATATGCGTTTCGTTTCTTTGGTCGGGTCGATTCGGAGGTGGTGAAGTGACAGAGCGAGCCGGCTGGGTGATCTGTCGGCTACTTCTGTACGCGAAGCAATTGCGCCGTAGCGGGATTGAGTTCGATCGGTTCTGCCTCGCCTACGATCACCGTTCCGCCGATTGTGACGAGGTGGCGTCTGAATCCGCAACTGGGTTCAAAGGCGAACGACATGCCCGGTTGTAGTTTCATGTCGGCGTACCTGGTCGGAACGGATGCCGCTTTGGGATAGTCCTCCATCCCTTCGACCTGATAGCGGCCGATGTAGCGGGCTATGGCGCCAAACGGGTTGAGCGAGTGAATCTGTGGCCCGCGGACCCATCCACCGGCGGCTTCGACGGGCGCGAGCATCGCGTCAGCGACCTCTCCGAAGGTCGCTTGCGTGGTGAGCGTCGCTAGACCGGCCTCATAGCAGGCGCGCGCGACCGCTGCCGCGTGTTCGATGTCGGGATGCACCTCACCGATCGCGATCGCCACTTGATGCTGCGTATGGCGCTGACCGAAACAGCTGAACACCTCGGCAGCGAGGAAATCACGGTCCTGCAACGTCCGCGGGCGCGTCGGTCGATATCCCCACTGGGGTGGGCCGGAGGCGGCGAAGTCTGCGCCCGACCACAGATGCATCCCAGGCACGACGGTTCCGCGGTTGATCGCCGCCGCCGTTCCGGCAGCGTAGATCTCAGCTTCGGACACCCCGGGACGGGCCGTAGCCACCACGGCGTCGACGATGACGTCACCGAGGAGTGCTGCATGACGCAACACCGCTATTTCCTCGGCGCTCAGTGCCATGATGAACTGCCCGAACTCGCCGCCGACAGGCCTGAACTCGATGTCGCGGAAGGCGGCGATGATGTTGTGCCAGAACTGATATGGAATGATGCGATGGGGATGCCAGGGGACATGGGGATCCAACCCGATGACCCCGATCGTCGATGTACTCAGCCCTTGCGCGATCAACACTTCGGCGAGTTCGTCTGAATTGCGTCCAATACGAATGCTTTTCGCCGACACCCAGCAGTCATCACCACGCCGAGCGGCTTCCAACCGATCGAGTACGTATAGCGGCATCGGTAGGAACGCGATGGGCTCCCCGTCGCTGGGCATCAGGACCGTCGTTCCGGGGCGATCGTTGGTGAACCACGTATCGAAGTTGAACTGCGACGCGCCGGCGTCCTCATGTTCGCCGTAAACCAGCAGCGCATCCAAACCGTGGCGGCTCATGAAGGCCCGCGCAAGGTTCCAGCGGCGGTCACGCTCGGCCAACGAGAACGTGGGCACAGGGTTCCCAAAAGAGTGATTTGGCATGAGTTTTCCTTCCCACAGACCGTGTGCGCCGGTTGATCGATCGCGATCAGGCCGCCGCGGATGCGCGTCTGGGGCGACGGCGCAACGCCGGCTCGAGCAGCGCCGGGGGCCGGTAGGCCATGTCGAGGGTGCCGACGTCGGTGCCGGGGGCAACGATGTGGTCGATGCGATCGAGGATGTCGTCGGTAAGGGTGATGTCGGCGCCGGCGAGTAGATCCTCGAGGTGATCCATGGTGCGCGGGCCGATGATGGCGCTGCTCACTGCGGGATGGGCGATGGCGAACGCGACCGCCATGTGCCGCAGCGGCAACCCGGCACCGTCGGCTAGCGCGATCAACTCTTCGACAGCGTCAAGCCGGCTTTCGTCACTGAGATGCCTGAACAGCGCCGCGCGGCGAAGGTCAGTCTGCTGCTGCCCCTTGCGGGCACGGCCGGTGAGCAACCCCTGCGCGAGCGGGCTCCACGCCAAGATGCCCATCCCGTAGCGCTGGGCCACCGGCAGAACCTCGGCCTCGATGCCGCGGTTGAGGATCGAGTAGGTGGGTTGCTCGCTGCGGAACCGTTCCAAGCCGCGTCGTTCGGCGACCCACTGCGCTTCGACCATGTCTGACGCGGGCATGGTCGAGGACCCGATGGCGCGGACCTTGCCGCTGTGGACCAGATCCGACAGCACCGACAGCGTCTCCGCGATGTCAGTGTCGGGGTCGGGCCGGTGGATCTGGTAGAGGTCGATGTAATCGGTCTGCAAGCGGCGCAGCGACTTATCGACCGATGCCGTAATCCACAGACGGGAATTGCCGCCCTGGATAGGCTCGTCCCTTATCACACGATGCACTTTGGTCGCCAAGATCACGTCGTCGCGCCGGCCCTTGATCGCCTTACCGACGATCTCTTCGGACTCCCCGGCGGAATACGCCGGGGCGGTGTCGATGACGTTGATCCCGGCATCCAGTGCCCGGTGGATCATGCGGATGGACTCATCGTGGTCGGGGTTGCCGATCGCGCCGAACATCATGGCGCCCAACGCGTATGGGCTGACCCTGATGCCGGTTCGGCCCAGTGTGCGGTACCGCATGGTGTTCTCCTGGTTCGTTAGGTCTGACGCGCCGTGCTTTGAGTGCTGCGCGGCATGGTTTCGCGGGCCGCATATGTTGCCGCAGAACGTTTCTCGGGTGGCCGGGCTAGGGCTTGAGAGCTGACGGCGTCGGGTCGCTCGCCGCTCGGTCAGTCGGGCAGCTGCTCCAATCAGTGCCGACCGGTCGAGTTTGCTTCGTTTGCACCAGGCCAGTCTGCGTCGAACACGGCGGCGCAACTAGGACGCGGCTAACCGCGGACTGGGAGTCCCTGGCTAAGCACAGACATCGTGGCCACAATGGACGGATGGATCGTGACGCGCTGGCTGAGTTCCTGCGGCGCCGCCGCGAGGTGATCAGTCCCGCAGACGTGGGATTGTCGCCCGGTCCGCGCCGCCGCACGACTGGCTTGCGGCGTGAAGAAGTGGCCCAGTTGACCGGCATGTCAGTGGACTATTACAGCCGCCTCGAGCAGGCCCGCAGCACCCAGCCGTCCCCGCAGATGGTCCGCGCGCTCGCCCGCGCACTGCGCCTGACCGACGACGAAACCGACCACCTCTATCGACTGGCCGGTCATGCCGTCCCCGACCGCCCAGGGCGTTCCCTGCACGTGCGGCCCGCCCTCCTGTTCCTGCTCGATCAGCTGCGGGACGCGGCGGCCTTCGTATGCTCGGACACCGAGATCGTGCTTGCCCAAAACGATATGGCCAAAGTACTGATGGGCGAGGTGGCTACCGGCGACATGGGGCTTCAGGCCAGCATGTGCTGGCGTTGGTTCACCGATCCACGCTCCCGTGACGCGATCCCGCGAGACGAACACAGCCAACACAGTCGCAGCCGGGTCGCGGATCTGCGGGCGGCATGGGCTCGCCGGCGCAACGATCCCGACATGCGTGAACTCGTAGACGGCCTACTGAAGCACAGCCCCGAATTTGGCGAGTTGTGGACGCGTCACGAGGTGGCATTACGGCGCATGCAGCGCAAGACCTTCCTCACACAGGTCGGTCCCATCGCTCTGGACTGCGAAGTGCTTGCGACCACCGACGGCCAGCAGCTAGTAGTGCTCACGCCGCCCGCTGGGACATCGAGCATGGACAAGCTGCGCCTGCTCGCCGTCGTAGGTCGCCAATCTGTTGCAAGGCAACACGACCGCGCGACGGCAACGAATCAAGGAAGTCCCGTCGATTAATGCCGCAGGCTTCGCGGCGATGCCGGCGGGGTGATGGTCAGCGGAGTGTGAGTTTGTGTTGGTGCTCGTTGTAGGGGATCAACTCCTGGTTGCGTCCGGTGCGGAGCTTGTTGACGAAGTCTGGGTTGGCCAGGGCGGCCCGGCCGATGGCGGCGATGTCGAATTCGCCGCGTTCGTACTGCATCGGCGACCTATTTGGTGTCGGTGACGACGACGGTCTGACGAATGAAGGTGTCTTCCACCGCGGAGTGGAAGAGGAAGTCGGCGACGTTTGCGCGAGAGGTTGAGGGGAAGATCGGCAATTTCGTGACGTCCTCGAGCGCGACCGCGGTGTAGCGGGTGCTGTCTCGGTCGTTTAACGCTCCGGGGTATGCGAGGGTCCATGTCAGATCGCTGGCCCTCAATAGCACTTCGGACGCGGCTTTGTCTGCGTATTTTTTGCGCAGCGCAGTGCGGAAAAACAGGCCGGCCAGGAACGATGCCTTGGCGAGGGAGTCGCCGACGCCGAATGCGGACACGATGAGGAAACGGTCAACGCCTGATGTTTTCGCGGACGCGATGACGGCGCGGACGGTGTCCGTGATCAGCGTCGGGGTTTCGCGGACGTTTTTGACTCCGAGCGTGCTGATGACCGCGTCGTGGCCTTGGGCTGCCGTCGCGATCACGGCCGCGTCGGTGACGTCGCCGCTGACGATTTGAACGCGCGGGTCAACGGTGGCGTCGGCCCTCCGAACGAGGGCGGTGACCTGGTGCCCCTGGTCGAGTGCCTTTTTGACGAAGGGGACGCCGGTGCGGCCGGTTGCTCCAAGGACAAGAAACTTCATAATATTTCGCTTTCTATTGAGGGATGCATGGGCGTGCTGGTGCGCGGTGTCTTTTGACCGTGCATCGCGGCAACCGCCCGTCCATCACCGGAAATCGTCAGGATCATTGACGACATTAGTCAACAAAGCTGACTAATGTCAAGGCGGTGTCGAAGCCTGCTGTCGTCCGCTGGCTCCGGCGGCTCCGGCGGCTCGGGCGAACAGGGGGTCGGGGGCGGACGGCTCAGCGCGGCCGGGTTTACCGCCGGTAGGGGTCGGTGATCTCGCGGAGTTGATCCAGGATCTGGTGCAACAACGTGAAGTTGCGGGTGCCCAAGTAGGCCTTCCACTCCGAGAGGATCTCGTCGAGTGTCACCTTGGCTACCTCGACCGCCTGCCGACCACGTTGCTCGATCACGATCAATCGAGCGCGGCCATCCGCGGGGTCGGAGACCCGGCGGACATAGCCCAAACGTTCGAGTTGATCGACCAGCGCGCCCGCGCTCTGCTTGCTCATTTGAGCCTGGTCAGCGAGGTCTGTGAGGCGCGAACCGTCAGGGGTGATGCGTTGAAACACGCGGCACTGGGCAAGGGTCCAGTCGTCGAATCCGGCATCCTGGAGCGCCCGGAAAATCCGGTCTTCGGTGTACCGGTACGGGATGAACAAAGACACCCCCAGATCAACCCGCTGCTCGTCGTCCATGCCGCCCTCGGCTCCATTCGCCCACCTGATCCCACGGGATTCACACCCCACGTCAATGCCACCGAGCCTGATCATCGTGGACCCGACCGCCGCGGCGCGTGCGCAGCGGTGCGCTCGCTGCGTTCCGCACGCGCCATCTCCGCCTCAGCGACTTCGCCACGTGTTGCTGGTGTCGTCGGCGCCGCTGAACGACTATTGTAGTAAAGATACATGACTAGTGTAAGTGGCTGGACCTGGTCGAAGCCGTCTTCTTCATCAACTCGCGTCTATAGCGTTGTTCGTCTTCGCCACACCCGGTAAGTAGCCCCGACAGACCCGATCGGGTCGAACGTCGGACCCGGCAGCTGACGAGGCCGGACATTATCGGCGCGCCCGGAGAACCGATGATGCGCGGTCGACGTACCGCATCGGACTGATGGATAACAGCGGTTATCCACGAGGACTAGTTGAAACCGTTCTCGGGCAACCCGATTCAGACGCATCAGTTCGGTGCGAAGAAGTTCGTCTATCAGCTCAGGCACTAATGCACCGCCTACTACAGTCGCTGTCAGGTGACGCAATGCTGTCCTTGCGGGACGGCGCCCACACCGACAAGCCGAGCACGCTGAAGTGACCTCAGATGCAGCGGCTGAAGAAATGACACGAGTTTGAGACAAAATCCAGATGACACGACGTGAGACACTCTGCATCACCGCTGGTCAGCGCTTCGTCACATGACACGCAGTTTGAGAATCGACACGTCTGCAGACGGCGCCTCTCTGTGTCAAACGTCGTGGCCGCCGGTTGACGTGGCTCCGGCCAGCTCCGAGTGCGGAGACGACGCGCAACGGTTTACTGAGCTGTTCGATGACGGGTGGTTGGCCCCCGATGTCGAACAAGCCGGGTGCTTCGCGGAAGCGCCGTCGATCGGGGTCGTGTTGATCGATCGTGCTGGATGTCGTCGTCGACGAATCGGCGCCTGGATACCAGTTGGGCCCGATCTGTCCTCGGACATCTAAACGCCGGCATTAGCCTTCGGGGGTTAGTTGTTGTTCTCATCGCGCGTCGACTGTTTCGATTTGTCCTGTCGTCACGTCGTAGACGAACCCGGAGATGCGCAACCCGCGCGGGAGGGCGGGTGCGGCTCTGAGGCCGGCGATATCGAGTTCGACGGCTGCCGTGGGGTCGCCGACCTTCTGCGCGGCCAAGCTTTCCTCGTTGATGTTGAGGTAGTCGGCCAACATTTCTGGCTGGCTTTGTAGGCGAACAATTCCGCAGTCGGTGTGCTGCAGGACGATGAGGTTCCATCCTTGATCGAGGTCGCTTCCCCTGGCTTGGGTGAGCTTGCGCAGCAATGCCAGTTCTTGCAGGGTCGTAGCCGTGACGCGCCCGCCGATGTTGCGGATGACCGCAACTTCCCCTAGGTCGATTCCCAGGATTTGAGCCGGGTCCACCCGTGGGTCTACGCAGCCGATGACGATGGTTTTCAGTGACGGCGTCATCTGTAGGCCGGCGGCGAAGCGGTGCGCCGCGAACTCTGCGTTTCGCTGAGTCAAGGTCTCAACTGTGTCCATCATCTGCTCCTTGTATGCGGTAACGGTCGGTCGTCGGGCCCGCACGTGAGATGGAGACTGGGTGCTGACCTGGGCGTTTCGGTTCTCGTGTCACGCCGAAGCGGGAGCAGCACGAAGTCGTGACGCTCATCGGGACTTTCATAACCGAGCTAGATTCACCGACGTTAGGTTCGACAGCTGCCTGCAGTTCACCCAAGATGCGCGCGGCGGTACGTGTCCCACCCGTTCGGATCGCGCCGGCGCGCACGGCGCAGCGAAGGCTGGCGTGTCAGACCGAGGCGGTGGCGGGTTTGATGAAGAGGTCGCGGTTGGCGACGACGAAGTCGTGCACGCTCATCGGGGCGGTGCCGGTGAGTTGTTCGACGGTGTTGGTGGTGCCGGCGAGGAGGCCGTCTTGGAGGTCGACCATGACGGCGCCGATGTGTTGGCCGACGTAGCTTCCCAGGCGCGGTATCGCGGCCGCGGCGGCCTGGAAGTCGGCAATCGGGAGATCGTAGTAGCGGATCGGCCGGCCCAGGACGTCGCTGAGTGCGCCGGCCATGTCCGCTGCGTCCATCTCCGCCGGCCCGTCGAGGAGGTACGTCTTCCCCGCGTGCGGTTTCGGATCGGAAAGAACGGCGGCGATGACCCGGCCCTGATCGTATGCGGCGATGGGTGAAAACCGTCCGGTGCCGAAAGGGATGGCGAGGACGTCGTTGTCGATGATGGCGCCGATGGAGAAGTCGTAGGTGAGCCATTCATCGAACAGGGTGGGGCGCAGATGGGTGACCGGGATGCCGGACCAGTCGAAGATGCGCTCGGCGATCCAATGGTTCTGCGCGGAATGGCTTTTGGAGTCTCGGCGCGCGGTCCGCTGTGACAGGTTGACGATGGCGCCGACGCCCGCTTCGTGTGCTGCCTGCGCGAAATACGCTGTGGCATCGAGTAGTCGGGGATTAATGGGGAACACGAAGTAGGCGGCGTCGATGTCCCGCATAGCCGCTTGAACGCTGTCGATGTCGAGCAGGTCGCCGATCACGATCTCGACACCGAGGGCGCGCAGCGTCGGCTCGCGGGCCGTCGTGGTGCACGAGTGCCCGGACGTGGTTGCCGCTGTCCTGAAGGCCCTGGACCGCAGCGTAGCCGGTCGACCCGGTCGCGCCGGTCACCAGCAGTTGAGATGAACTCATGTCGATTCCTATCGAGGTTGGTGGTGGTTGTGCTCGGCGTCCGGGGGCGGTCGGGGGCGGTTCCACAGCCGCACAGTCGCAGGTCTGTCCGCCGGTTACGGGGGCCCGACTCGGGTGTCGTTGATCCGCCCCCAGCCTGCAGGGGCGCCTTCATCCGGAAACTGTTCGAACACGACCTGCTCGTGGGCGGGCACCTCGATGTGGTGCTCGGAGGGAATCACGTAGGCGCGGGCGAACGAGGTGCCAAGGTGCGCCTGGTGCAGATGCCCGCCGATGGCGCGGTCTCCCTGGACGGCCATCACGGCGTGGATGTGGGGCTTGCCGTCGACGATCTCCCCGGTGGCGGTCATCTCGGCTGGCAGCGGGTAGCTGGCGATGGTGTGTGCAGTCGGGTCGTCGGCGGGGTTGGTGGACACCGTGAAGCTGTCGATGCCGCCGATCAGCGCGACGATCGCCGCGGAGGTGATGCCGTGTTCGGCGGCTTGTTGGGTGATCGATTCGAGCAGTTCGGCGTTGCGGACCTCGAAGACATGCATGGGCGCTCTCCCCCGCTGCTGTGGTGTTCGTGCCGCTGTGCTCCGCAAGTGTGGAATACAGTCCGGAACGGCGCTATCAGCCAGAGTCGAAGCATATTCATTCAAGTGATACTCTGTCTAATATGAACCGCACCTACTCCTCACCGCTGCGGGCCGAGCAGGCGCAGGCCACCCGGCGACGGATCCTGGACGCGGCGCGGGCGCAGTTCCTCCACGGGGGATGGACGACGACCACCGTCAAGGTCATTGCCGAGGAGGCGGCCGTGGCGCCCGCCACGGTCTACGCGGTGTTCGGTACCAAGCGGGCGGTGCTCTCCGCGTTGATCGACGAGGCCCTGGCCAGTGCCCTTCCCGACCCCCAGCCGCCGGACGTCTGGCCTGAGATCGTCGGTCATCCCGATCAGCGGGAACGTGCCCGGCGACTGGTGACCCTGCTGTCGGCGGCGCTGCCGCGGGTGGAGCCATTCGAGCGGGTGGTGCGGGAAGGGGCCCGCGCCGATGAGGAGATCGCTGGTCTGGCCCGCGACCTGCTGCGATGGCGTCGGGCCAGCGTCGTGCGGATCGTGGACGTTCTCGCCGGCGAGGACGGCCTGCGTTCCGGCGTCACCCGGGAGGAGGCCGCCGACCTCCTGTTTGCCCTGGGCGGCCCAGAGGTCTACCACCTCCTCGTGGGGATCCGGGGCTGGTCACCAGAACAGTTCGACGCCCACCTCACCGACCTGCTGGGCCGGCTCATCCCAGACCTGCTCGCGTAAGGCGAGACCAGGAAAGAACAGGTCAATCAAAGGAGTAGACATGAGCGACAAGAAGATCATTGCGGTGGTGGGCGCGACCGGCGCTCAGGGCGGCGGCCTGGTCCGCGCGATCCTGGCCGACCCGGCGGGCGCGTTCACGGCGCGGGCGCTGACCCGCAATGCCGGCTCGGATCGGGCGCGTGAACTCGCCTCACGAGGGTTGACGTGATCGAGGCAGACCTTGACGATGCGACCAGCGTGCGCAAGGCCTTCGACGGCGCCTACGGCGCCTACGTGGTGACCAACTTCTGGGCCCAGCGCACCCCCGAACAGGAGCAGGTCCGCACCCGCACCCAGATGGAACTCGACCAGGCCGCCGCCGCCCGCGCCGCCAAGGACACCGAACTGCGCCACGTGGTGTGGTCCACCCTCGAAGACACCCGACCGCACTTCGCCCCAACCTCCATATATGTGATCACCCCGGCCTGAGCGGATGCCGAGGCTGCGGCGAGTTCTTGGATCACAGTCCAGACTGCAATCTCGACTCTGATCGAGATTGAGGGCTATGATTGGCCGCATGAGGAGGCCACCGTCCAAGCTGGTCGAGCGGCTGGTCAGTGTGAGTGAGGAGGTGCTGCGCCCGGACCCGGCACTTCGGCTGGAGGACATCGCCGCACTGATCGGCTCAGCTCGCGCAACGCTCTACTACCACTTTTCTGGCCGCGACGACCTGGTCGCGTTCCTACTGGAAGAGCATCTGCGCGTCGCGGCCGAGACAATCGAGCTCGCCGTCACACCCCCCCGGCCACCAGCCGTCCAGCTACGGTCAGCGATAACCGCGCTCGTAGGGTTCCTCGGGGGGCAGCCCGGAGTATGCGCCGGCCTGCTCTCTTTCGCGGGAGCCGCCGGACGACTAGGAACCCTGATGGCCGCCAAGGACGCGATGCTCGCCACGCCACTTCGAAAGCTCCTCGACGAGGGCGCCGCCACCGACCAATTCACGGTCAGCGACTCCCGCGACGCTGCCAACGCCATCCTCGGGGCTGCACTGATCGCTACGCTCACCCGCTGGGAAGATGGCCGCGATACAGAAGATCCCGAGTTTCAGCAGGCACTGACCGACCAACTCGTCAGGAGCGTCGGACGCGCCTGAACAAGCGCGCCCCAAGGGGTCAAAGGGCAGAGCCAACGTGTCGGGGAAGTACGCCACCACGGTGTTGGTGGTCAGCTTTGTACACGTTCCAGCCGATGAGCCCACCGACGATCGCCAGCACCACCACCGTGCCGACAACCAGTGCTGTCCGAGAAACGGCAGGCAGCTTGAGGTTTCGGATGTTCAAGATCGTCGACCTCCAATCTCCACGGGCACCGGCACGCCCGGCGGCGGGTAGTCCGGCACTTGCGGCCCGGGTCCAGGAGGTGGCGGCGTCCCGGCAGATCAGCGGGCGGCAACGGGACCGGGCGGCCCTGCAGCTCCGGCGGAGTCTGCCCCACCACACCGGCGCTCGTGATGCCCGGCGTGTACTCAGGGCCGTTCGGGTCGGGAGCCGGCCTGCTCATGCGCTGAATCATAGGTCTCGATCTCGATCAGAGTCGAGATCAAGGTCTGTACTTTGATCCAATCCTAGATTACAGTCTGGACTGTGATCCAAGGATCCGGCGCAGCCTCGGCATCCGCTTCGGCGAGGGTGAACGACACATGTGGAGGTTTGGGCGTACTACCAACTCTGACTTCCCACAACGGCACGACCAACGCAACCAAGGAGAATCGAGTGCACAAACCCACCGATACCGATCTTGATCAATCCCTCGCCGAGAACCCACCCTGGAGCGGACTGAATTGCCTCGAGAGACTCATGCCCACCCGTGTGAACAGGCATGCCAGCACCATGTCGGCCCTGCTCACGTCCGCTCGGACAGACAGGTCGATGACCGTCAAGAACGCCAACACAAACCCCGTCGTACCCCCTAACGGAAGGCTCGTGTCATGCGGGGCGCTGTGAGTGCGTTTCAGCGGTGGCAGTTCCGCGACGGGCGTCCAAATCGGTCGGCACGCGTCTTAAGCGGCTTGCTCGGGATCGCCTTTGCAGCGGGCATCGGACCCAACCAAGCTGTCACAATCGAGGTTCGAGGCCGCAAGACCGGGCGGAAGATCTCGTTTCCTATCGTTGTCGTCGACTACGAGGGTGAGCGCTACCTGGTCGCCATGATGGGCGATAAAACGAACTGGGTGCGCAACCTGCGCGCCGACAATCATGCTGTTTTGCAGCGGGGCAGGCGCGAAAACGTCACCGTGGTGGAGGACTTCTCCGCTAATCGGGCCGCGATCTTGCGCCGATATCTCGAGATCTCAGCCGGCGCCCGCCCATTCTTTCCGATCACCCGCCGGGCGCCACTGGACGACTTCGAGCGCATCGTCGACGAGTATCCAGTGTTTCGTGTGGCCCCAGCTGTCTGAGACGTCGCGCCGTCCAGCGCGGTGGCGGCTCCATGGTGCCCCGTCCACCACCGCATAACCGAACCTTCTCAAGGAGTCCCGCATGACCGTTACGAACTGGACCGCTGCACTTCTTCCCGACTTGACGGGCAGAACAATCATTGTCACCGGTGCCACAAGCGGGCTGGGCAAAGGCACCGCCGACGCGCTAGCCCACGCAGGCGCACACGTCGTGCTGGCCGTGCGCAACCCCGCCAAAGGGCAGGCCGTAGCGGAAGGCATCGCGGGAGACACCGAGGTCCGTGAACTTGATCTGAGTTCCCTGTCGTCGGTGCGTGCCTTCGCATCGTCATGGCACGGACCGATCGATGTCCTGATCAACAACGCCGGCATCATGCAGGTACCTGAAGCCCGCACCCCGGACGGCTTCGAACTGCAATTCGGTACCAACCACCTCGGCCACTTCGCATTGACCAATCTGCTGCTGCCCCAGATCCGCGACCGCATCGTCACCCTGAGCTCTGACTTCCACCGTGGCGCCAAACTGAACCTCGACGACCCCAACTGGCGGCGACGCCGCTACAACAGCAGCCAGGCCTATAAAGATTCCAAGTTGGCGAACCTACTGTTCGCTCGCGAACTGCACCGTCAGCTTTCGGCCTGCGGTAGCCAAATCTTGTCGGTCGCCGCGCACCCGGGAGTTGTGCGCACCGGACTCTTCGGCCATGTCGACGGCACGTCGGGATTATTTCTCGACATCGGTTCACGCATCGTGGGCCACGCCGTCGATCAGGGCATCCTGCCCACTCTGTTCGCCGCCACCCAGGACATCCCCGGAGGAACATTCGTCGGCCCCAGCGGCTTTCGGCAACTACGCGGATTCCCCGGCAGCGTCAAGTCGTCCAAGAACGGCAACAACACAGAACTTGGACAACAGCTGTGGCAGCTATCAGAATCGCTGACTGGCGCGCGGCTCGACTGCAGGACCCCTTGACCGGCACCGCTCAGTTGGCTGGCAGAGGGCACTTATTCGAAACGTGCGCTATTCCCCTCGTTTGGGCGACTGGCCCACCGTTAACCGCGAGCACCCGCGTTGGCCCGTATCGATCCGACTATGCGGCAACTGGTTCGAGGACATCGGCTGCGGTGGCCGGACGTCGCGCCTCAGTGCCTCGGTTCGACCTCTGCGGTCAGTGTGCTGCCCGGCTTGGTGGTCCGTCTCGTTTGTAGAGATTTGGGAGTGATCGTTTCCTGTCACAGAACGTGGCCGCGATCTTGTGATGGGTGAGACTCATTGAGTCTGTCAAGTTTGAGCGTGCCCGGTCAGTTCGTCGAGCCGCGATAGGAACAGCTTGAGAATCGGCGAGGTGTTGGTTCTGTTGTAGCCCACAGCTACATCGATCGTCGGTGCCGTGCCTTCCAGCGGGCGGCTGACGACGGACCGCGGCAGCAAGCCCTTGGCGTAGGCGGGCATCAGCGCCAGCCCGCGGGTGGATGCGACCAGCGACATGGCCATCGCCATATTGTCCACCCCGTGATCGAGTTTGATGTCGACCTCTGAGCGGCGCAGATAGTCTTCGGTGACGGCGCGCAGCACGCCGGCCTTGTTCGAACCGCCGATGAAGATCTCGCCGATGAAATCTTGCGGAGATACGGTTTCGTGTGCGGTGAGGCGATGGTCTCTCGGCATCAGGACGATGAGCGGCTCGCGGTCCACCACGTGGTATCCGAGGTTGTACCCCGGCTCCAAGCGCATGAAGGCTAAGTCCATCCGGCCGCGGGTGAGCGCTTCGGCAAGGCTTGGCGAATAGTCGCTGGAGACGGCGACCTGGATGTTCGTCAATTGGTCGCGCAGCACATGCATCGCCCTTGGCAGCCAGTCCATTTCGAGGCCGGTTTGGAAGCCTATGCCGAATGTCTTTCTGGTTGGCCGCGCCGCTCTGCGCGCAGCCGCGACGGTGGCATCGACCTGCATCAGCGCGAGTCGGGCGTGATCGAGGAAGGCCTTCCCCGCATCGGTCAGTTCCACGCCGCGGACGCTTCGGCTCAGGAGGTCGACGCCCACCTGGTGTTCGAGATCGCGGATCTGCCGGCTCAGCGACGGCTGCG
>NZ_JBAPPI010000145.1:0-1816 GCF_049280035.1 Mycobacterium sp.
GGAAGACGGCGTCGCCCACGAGATCAACGACAAGCTCTACACCACGCCTGATGACTTCGAGAAGACCATCGAAGCGCTGGGCCACGGTGAGCACGGCCACTACCTGCTGGCCGCGACATTCGGCAACGTGCACGGCGTCTACAAGCCCGGCAACGTCAAGCTCCGCCCGGACATCCTTGCCCAAGGGCAAAAGGTGGCGTCGGCCAAGCTCGGACTGCCCGACGGTGCCAAGCCCTTCGACTTCGTGTTCCACGGCGGCTCGGGATCACTGAAGTCGGAGATCGAGGAGGCCCTGGGGTACGGCGTGGTGAAGATGAACGTCGACACCGACACCCAGTACGCGTTCACCCGCCCGCTCGCGGATCATATGTTCACCAACTACGACGGCGTACTGAAGGTCGACGGCGAGGTGGGCAACAAGAAGGTCTACGACCCGCGCAGCTATTTGAAGAAGGCCGAAGCGGGCATGACCGAGCGGGTCATCGAGGCCTGCAACGATCTGCACTGCGCCGGCAAGTCTGTGTCGGCCGGGTGACGATGCAGAGCGCGTAGCGCGATGAGGAGGAGGCCGGCAATCGGCTCGGCCTGACTCAACCCGTGCTGGACTCGCAGATCTTCCACTGGTCGTCGCGGTACTGCAGGTCGAAACTGCGGGTCGAGCGAACCTGCGGCGCATAGGCCATGAACGCGGTCACATTGGCCTCGGCGTGGTTTCCGTTGACGACTACCTGGTCGATGTTGGCGACCACCGGATACTGCTTGGCCGCCGCGACCCGACGATAAGTGTCGTTCCAGTCGCGCTCGTCGTAGTTGACGTAGTCGTCGCGCATGTTGCCGCAGGTGATGCCGCGCAACGTGGACAGGTCGCCTTTCTGCACCGCGACATCGAAGCTCTGGATGGTGCTGCGGACCTGGTCTTCTTGTGAGGCCTTCGGCTTTTTGTTATTGCGGGTCAGCAGCACGGTGCCTAGCACTGCGACGGCCGCCAACGCCAGGATGATCAGGATCAGTGCCAGCACCCAACCCCAGCTGCGCTGGGTCGACGGCCGCAACTTGGCCCCCAGCCGAGGCGGAATCAGCTGCGGCATCGCCGTTCTCGGCTGTGCTCCGGTCGATCCAGACGGCGTATCGAAGACCTCGGTCGCGGGCTCGGTTGCGGCATTGATGACCGCCGTCTCCTTGGCGTCGAAACCCGGGGCAGTGAAACGACGCTCACCCCGTTGACCGCGCGGTTTGGGCGCCTCCTGCTCACGCGGCGCCTTGGCCATCACCTCGGTCGCGGGGTCCGCCCGGTAGCTCTCAATGGCGTCGTCGTCGGGACCGGCGACCTGTTCGGTGTCGTCGGGGTCGGATTCGGCCGGGTCGGTCGCGGCACCTCGATCGACGGCGTCTGGATCGAATCCCGGCGCATTCGACGTGTGGTCGCGGTCAGGCCCTGAGGGATTCGGCATAAGCGCTGCTGTCCTCTTCGCTGTCGAAATACGTATTGCAGCCTAGCGACTCGGCACCCGGTTTGGCGCGGCGGCGTCGCACGGCACAATAACCCCATGACGCAACCCCATGACGCCCATGAGTGATCTTCTGGGACCGGATCCGGTCCTGTTGCCCGGCGACACTGATGCCGAGGCCCAACTGCAGGCCAACGAGAACCCGGCCGTCGTCGCCGCCGCGCATCCGTCGGCCTCGGTGGCCTGGGCGGCGCTGGCCGAGGAAGCGCTCGCCGCCGCCTTGGCGGTCACCGCCTACGCCTACGCCCGCACCGGCTACCACCGCGGCCTGGACCAGCTGCGCCGCAACGGCTGGAAGGGGTTCGGGC
>NZ_JBAPPI010000146.1:0-8106 GCF_049280035.1 Mycobacterium sp.
ATCCGGAATACTGCCGAAATGTCCACAGCTTGCCTCGGTAGCCGCTGGCGAAGTTGCCCCGGGTGAAGGGATAGGTGCCTGGCGGCGGCGGCTCGGTACCACGATCCCCCGGCCCGTACACGGGTTCCAGCGGGATGCCGGACGAGGTTTCGGTGTGGTTATCCATCGATTGATAACGTACTTGCAAAAAAAGAGAATGCCAATACCGCAGGCTGACCGGGCTAAAGAAGGCCAGCGGGCTTTGCTAGGCCCGGCAAAGAAGCTCGCCATGCGGGATCGCCAGCCAGCCATTTGGCGCGGCCGCCCAGTCCCGCCATGCCGATGAGATCTCGTTGAGCTCCGCGGTGGTGGCCATCCCCGAGTCCACCAGCTGACGGGCCAGAGCTGATTCGATGATCCGGTCGGCCCACATCCGCCCCCACCAATCGCGGGTCTCCGGCGTCGCAAAGCACCACGTGCTGGCCGTCGGTGTGATGTCGTCGAACCCCGCTTTCTGGGCCCACGACAACAGCCGCCGCCCCGCATCGGGCTCGCCGCCGTTGGCGCGGGCCGCCTCGGCGTAGAGCTCGCGCCAGCGGTCCAGCGTCGGGAGCTGCGGGAACCAAATGAATCCGGCGTAGTCCGCGTCACGGACCCCGACGATCCCGTTCGGCACACATACCCGCCGCAGTTCCCGCAGCGCCTGCACCGGGTCGGCCACGTGTTGCAGCACCTGATGCGCGTGCACGACGTCGAAGGTGTCGTCGGGAAAGTCGAGCGCATGCACATCAGAAGTCACGAACGCGATGTTGGACTGGTCGCGCGCCTGCGCCTCTGCACGGGCCAGATCCAAAGCCTCATCGGTCATTTCGACACCCACGACCCGGCCGGGCGCGATGCGGGCGGCGAGGTCGACGGTGATGGTCCCGGGGCCGCAGCCCACGTCAAGCAGTGACATCCCCGGCTGCAGGTGCGGCAGCAGATAGCCCGCGGAGTCCGTCGCGGTGCGCCTGCGATGCGCACGCAGCACCGACTCGTGATGCCCGTGGGTGTAGACGGCTTGGAGATTGGTGTTCATCGTGCGGCTCCTTGCGATCGAACCATGCTCGCACTGAAGGCTACCGCCCGCTATTTCACAATACGAAACAGTAATCTCATAATGTGAGACATACTCAGTCGACCGGGACGTCGAGGATCGGACGCTGGACGCCGGCGCCGGGGCCGTCGAAATGCCACCATTCACCGGAGTAGACCGACAGCCCGCCGGCACTCATCGCGTCGCGCAGCCGGGCCCGGTTCGCCTGCTCGTCCGTGCTGACGCCGTCAGTGGCGAAGGCTGTTGCGCGCGGCGAGAAGTCGTCGAAGTCGGTTCCCATATCGGCCAGGCACCAGCCGGCCAGCTGCCGCGCAGGCGGGCATTGCTGTTGTGCGGTCACCATTGTCACGTCGACCGAACGCCCGGCCTCATGGCTTTTCGCATAGGGGCCAGGCTTGGCCACCCACGCCGGATTCGGCACAACATCAAACATCTTGACCTGCACCGCGTGCGGTCGATAACAGTCCCAGAACGCGAGCACCTGTCCTTGCGAACCCAATGCCTTTGCGGCACTGGCAAGCCCGGGAGCCATCGATTCATGCACCAGGCAGCGGGCATCGGCCGGATACAACGGCATGCCGGTGAAGTTGTTCGGCGTTGCATAGCGCAGATCGATTACCGCGTTGGGAACCACGGAGCGGACGTCGACAAATCCCGCTGAGCGCGCCTCGGCGCTCAGCGGGGGCACGTCGGCGTCGGCGCGTGCACCCGAGCTGGTCGCGGACACCACGAGAACCAGCGCGGCAAGCAATCGAGCTGGTGTCATCGCCTTATTATCCGCGACTGATTCTTTAGCTCCAGTCGATGGCGGCAGCGCGTTGCCGGACATCCTCCACTCTGGCCGCGACTTGAGCGGCAACCGCGTGTTGATCGTGTGCCATTGTCTTGGCCAAAGATTCGGCTTCCGCGACGATCTGCTTGAGCAGGTCCCGGTGGTCTTCGATCATCGCGATGGTCGCGTTTCTGATAGCGACCACCGCCGAACCTCGAGCCTCTGACGGTGAGAATCTTCCGGAGAGCAGCGGGGGCAGCGTCTGACGCTCGAAGTCCGTCATGTCGCGGGACAGGTGCACGTTGAACGTCGCTCGAAAAGGATCCCGATCGTCGAGATCAACGCTGCAAATTTTGAGTGGGTCCATGGGCCGTTCCTTTGGTCGGCGAGGGCGACCGCCGCCCGCGCCACGCCGAATTACATCCTTGTAGTTTACCTGCCTTCAGGGAACACCGCGCAGGAGCGCACGGCGGGTAAACTGTCGCCGTCAGAGCTATGGAGGAACATGAAGCGCCCTGTTTTAAGTGCCAGGCCCGCGGCCACTCTCGGAATTGCGGCTGCGGTGACGATCTTTGCCGCGCCTCTCGCCCACGCGCAAACCGATATTGAGGACAGTTGCAAGAGTTCCGGCGGGCAATACACGTCGGAGCAGGTATCACCTCACTTCGGTCAGAACCCGAGCCTGATCGAGACATGTTGCACCGGCACGGGGCCATCACAGAAATGCATTACCTATCGCGATGGCGTGCAAGGGCCTACCTACGGGGGTTAGGCGCGACTGACGCCCTCCTGGTGGCCAGGCCCGGGATCGAGCCGGCGACCTTCCGCTTTTCGGTCGAGGGTTGCCAGAACATCGCAACTGTCGTGAAACCTTCGGTGTCACAACGTGATTGGCTCCATCAAAGTTATAGAAAATTAGCGACGAATACCGCCGTATCGCGGGCATTTACGCTGTGCGCTCAAACAAAGCTTTTTCCCAGCTTTCGCCATTCTTCATATTTGTGCCGCTTTGGACCCGCACACTGGCGGCATCGTCAACGCCAAGAAGAAAGGAAGCGCATCAAATGCCCTTACCTCGCTGGCTGGTCAGACTGACCATCCCCGTTATGGCTGGCGCTGCGCTGGTTACTAGTGGTGCGATTGCGACTGCCGATCCCACTAATGACGCCTACCTCGCTCAACTGGGCACCTTCGGCTTCACTTGGCCGCCGGGCCACGAAGACGCCATCATCGGGATGGCGTACCTCATCTGCGACGATCTCGGGTGGGGTTGGACGCCAGACCAGATTGCCCAGCAAGTCCACGCCAACTTGGACGCGGATGACGTTACGTTCGGACAAGTCGGATCCATGGTGAACCTTGCACATTCGACCTATTGCGCCAATCAGAGGTGCTGGGCCCCTCACTGCTGAGCGGCCCTGGTGGTGAAGCGGGGCCCCAACGCCGGGGCGCGGTTCCCGCTCGACCAGGCCATCACGACGGCCGGACGTCAGCCGAATAGCGATATCTTCCTCGACGGCATCACCGCCAGCCGCCAGCACGCCCAGTTCTTCCGCTGCGTCAACGCCCAATTCCGGGTTGTCGACGTCGGGAGCCTCAACGGCATCTTTGTCAACCGTGAGCCCGTGGACTCGGCTGTACTGGCCAACGGCGACGAGGTGCAGATCGGAAAATTTCGACTGATGTTCCTGAGCGGCCCCACAACCGACGGCACTGAGAGCGAGGGGTCATGAAGACGAAGAAGCTCGGAACCCTCGGAACCCTCGTGGGCGACGGGGATGATGCGGTCGTGGTCACCCCAAATCAACAGGGTGGGAGGCCCCGACGAGAAATGCAACCGGTTGAAGGCGACCACCGCGGGTGGCGCGATCGCAGGAAGCAGTAATTCAGCGCCCGGTGCTGATAACAGTCGCGGCGTCCAGCCCACTTCCGGACCTAGACCGCCGCTACCGATCAACACAAGCCGTTCGCAGTCATCGGGATGCTGATGGACGAACTGCATGGCCACACCGCCGCCAAGGGACTGACCCACCAACGTCACCTGGCTGATATCAAGTTCATCTAGAAGATCGTGCAGCCACACTGAGAATGCGCCGAGCGAATAATCACCGCGTTTGATGAGCGCAGCACCTCGTGCGGAGGCCGGCGGCGATAGGGCGCTGCCAGAAAACACCTGGGTGGTATGCGCTTCGCCCCGCGATCGCCCCTCAGCCCTCTCAATCGCGGCTTCCCCCACCAAACAGCTTGTGCTGCGGGCTTTGCGAACATTCGAGAAACCGACGTCGGCGGCGGAGGTCTCTGCGGCTATCGGGATGTCGGACGACGCCACCTTGGCGGCAGTGGGCTTGGAGGGCCACCAGTTCGCCCGTCCGATCAGTGCCGCCAGGGCCGGCACCGTAATGGTGCGCACCACGAACGTGTCGATGAGCAGGCCCACGCCGATGATGAAGCCGGTCTGCACCATGGTCGAGAGGCTGCCGAACAACAAGCCGAACATCGAGGCGGCGAAGATAATGCCGGCCGAGGTGATGACACCACCCGTCGAACGGACCGCACGAATGATGCCGGACCGGATCCCCGAACCTGACTCTTCACGAATTCGGGTGATCAACAGCAGGTTGTAGTCCGCCCCGACCGCGACCAAAACGATGAATGCCGTCGCCTGCACGTTCCAATAGATCGCCTGATGCAGCACGAACTGAAAGAAAACGACTCCCACACCCACGGCCGATAGAAACGAGATCACCACGGAGGCAATGAGATACAGCGGAGCTACGATTGCGCGGAGCAGCAGGACGAGGATGGCGAAGACAACGAGAAGTGTCATCATGACGATCAGTCGAACATCGTCGTCGTAGTAGCTGCGGATCGCGCTGTACATCGCGGTGGGGCCGACCACCGATATCTCGGCATCCGAGAGCGAGGTGTTCGGCTGCGCGCCGCGAACCGTATTGAGAATCGATTTCACCTGGTCCATCGCGGCTGGGCTGAAGGGGTTGAATTTCGTCTCGACGACGTAGCGCACCGAATGCCCGTCGGGCGAGATGAACATCTTCGCGGCGTTGTTGAAGTCGTCCGAGGTGAGCACCTTGGGCGGGATGTACATCCCCGCCATCGAGGTTTGTGAGGCGTCACGCTTCATCGACAGCAGCAGGTCGGCCGCCTGGTTCATTCCCAGACCCATCTGCTTGGTCTGATCGACGAGTACCCGGACACCCTGGTCCAGCCGTTGGCTGCCGTCGGCCAGTGCGTCGGCGCCTTCCTGCATTTGGGCGATCCTTTGCGGCACACCGGCAGGACTATTGATGCCCGGCGCCCGCAGACTGCCGCCTGCCGTTGCCAACAGCGTGCTCAGATGCTGCACTGTCGACTGCACGTTCTGCGCCGTCGCTCTCTGCGCGGTGTCCAACGTGCCGTTGTTTCGCGCCTGGACAAGCCCTTCGAGGTTGGAGCGGCCGGCGCTGCACACCGGGTCGGCGCTGCATTGCCGACTGTTGTTCAAAGCGTCGATCATCGGGCCCGCCGAGTCGCCGACACTGGCGGCGAGCGTCAAAACAGACCCGTTGGTGTTCGCGAGTCCGCGTATGGTGTCCAGCAGTTGGGCCGCTGTGGCGAGCTGCTGCTGCACCTGGTTCAGCGTCGCGGTGAGCTCGGTCATGGACCCGCTGGCGCTTCGGATTTGGTCGCGAACCTCGGCCAGGCTTGCTGCGAGTTTGTCGGCGCCACTGGTCAATGCGTCGAGGTCGGTGGTTCGGTCGCTGATCCGTGTCGAGGCGTTCTCGAGGTTGGTGCCGACCTGTCCGGCTTGAAAGCTGAGCTTGGTCTGATCGAGCGGCTGGCCGGTAGGTCGCGTGATGCCGCGCACCGCGGCGATGTTGGGCAGCTGAGACACGCGTTGCGCCATTTGGTCCAGGTCGGCGAGGACCCGCGATGTCCGCAGGTCTTGGGGCGCGCGCACGTAGATGTATTGCGGCAGAAGGGTACTCGTCGAGAAGTGGTTTTCCATCGTCGAAAAGCCGACGTTGCTCTGCGCCGATTGCGGTAATTGCAGGCGGTCGTCGAAGGTGGGCCGCAGGAAAGCCGCGCAGGCCGCCAGCGCGATCAACACCGACAAACTGATCAACAGATGGGCTTTGGGCCGGCGAACGATCTGAACGGCTGACCGCCGCCACAGCCGGCCGGTGAGCGCCCGTCGGGGCGTCACCCATCCGCGTCGACCCGCGAGCACCAGGATGGCGGGCAACAGCGTGACGGCGGCAAGAAACGCGATCCCGATCGAAACGGCAAGTGCCGGGCCCACACTCGTGAAGGCGGGAAGACGGGTGAAGACCATGCCACAGAAGGTAACGACGACGGTGGCCGCCGACGCCGCGATGACCTTGCCGATGGAGCTCAGCGCCTGCTGCACAGCCAGGTCGGAGTCGATACCGGAGCGAATGTACTCGTGGTAGCGGCTGATCAAGAAGACGGCATAGTCGGTGCCGGCGCCGACGATCATCGCGGTCATCAACGCGATCGTCGCCGCAGACACCCCAAGTCCGAGCTGAGTGAGCGCGGACACGACACCCTGGGCCGAGGCCACCGAAACTCCGATGGTGATCAAAGGCAGCAGCACGGTCACGAGTCGTCGGTAGATCACCAGCAGGATAACCAACACCAACAATGCGGTGGCAATCTCGATCCGGTGCATGTCGCGAGTGCTGACGATCGACAGGTCGCCGACCATGGCCGCCTGTCCGGTCACGTCCGCGATCAGCGGGGAGCCCGCGGTGGAGCGTTTGGCGATTTCTGTGATCCGCTGGTAGGCGCGCGAGGACTCGGGGGAGCCGGGAGGCGCCCTGAGATTCACCGCCATGTAGAGCGCTTTGTTGTCGGCGCTGACCATCATTGGGCGCAGTGCGGGCGTGGTGCTGACGTCCTGTACGCCGGTCACATCGTTGCTGTCGCCGCGTAACGTAGCGGCCAGTTTGCGGTAGGCATCCTCGTCGCCAGGTCGCAGACCCCGGTTGTCGGTGAGTACGACCACGAGAACGTTCTGCGCGGATTCACCGAAATCCTTGGCCATCTGCTCGGCGGCCGCCATGTCTTTGGGCGGCAGCGGCCGCACGGTCTGGCTTTCCACCACCTTCGTCAACGGGGGGAAGGCCACGGCCAGCACGCCGACCACTACGACCCAGGCGGCGATCATCAGCCACGGTGCGCGGACCACGAAGCGACCCAGCACCGAAAACGCATCGGTGCGCGTCGGGGTCCCGGCGGCGCCGGACTGGTTAGCCACGGTGAACCCTTCGTTCGTGTGGTCAAGCGGGGGGCGGGAGCGGGTCACCCGCTCGTCGTCGATGGGACGCTTACTGCGCCCCGGTGACTGGATCAGGGCATGGCCAGCCCGTCGTAGCGGTGAGCGAGAAGTCGCTGATAGCGCTCGAAAAGTCCCGTCGCAAGCCGTCATTCGAGTTGGGACGGCCCGGCTGATACGCAAGGACCGAAACGAAGATGCGTCCGTGCGCTCTTCCCGAGAGCAGCACCAGCAATCCGCCGAGCCGGTGCATGATCGCCTTGGTCATGCCCGGGCCGAGAGACTTCATGGCGAAGTAGTCGGCGTCGGTGCCGTCTGGCCGGTAGGTGGCCGGGTTGACCACACCAACGTTGGATGAAACGACGCTGGTCGCACTGCCCGCGGAAACGCTGACCATTCGCCTTAGCAACCACTGCGGCGCCAGAGGAGCGAGGGGCAGCAATTCCCACCGTTCGTTGGGCACCTCCTGACAGCGGATGAGCGCTTGCTTGATAGCGGCCCGCATCTCGCGCAGGTCCGTCGTCGCAGGTGCAGGGTCGACCGTGAGGTCGACATTCGTGATTGCATTGGCGCGGGTATCGCCGGCGGTGCGCTCGTTGACGGGCAATGTCAAGGCGACCGAGCCGTCTGCGGTGACCCGTCCCACCCGCTGCGCGAGGCGGGCCGCCAATCCCGCAAGCAGCGTGTTGCTCGTCCCTCCCAGTGAGTGTGCACGGACGTCCCACTCGTCGGCGTCGACAAAGACCGTTGCCGTTGGGATAGTGATGAATTCGTCCGCTCCGGCAAGCGGCGCCGCTGGCGCGGTAAGTAGCGGGGTGGCTGATCGGGCACGGGCGCGGTTACGCCGGGCCAATCGTGCTGCGGCAACGACGGCGCGGCCGATACCGGGGATGTCGCGCGCGGTTTGGCGGGCGTCCTCGCGCAGCGCCCGCCACCGCCGCCGTGACCCGGCAGCAGGCCAGC
>NZ_JBAPPI010000147.1:0-5383 GCF_049280035.1 Mycobacterium sp.
TCTCGGACCGCGTGGCCTGATGCCCAACCCCAAGACCGGCACCGTCACCCCGGACATCGCCAAGGCCGTGGCCGACATCAAGGGCGGCAAGATCAACTTCCGGATCGACAAACAGGCCAACCTGCACTTCGTCATCGGCAAGGCGTCGTTCGACGAGAAGCAGCTCGCGGAGAACTACGGCGCGGCGCTCGACGAGGTGCTGCGGCACAAGCCGTCGTCGTCGAAAGGCCGCTACCTGAAGAAGATTACGGTGTCGACGACCACCGGACCGGGTATCCCGGTCGACCCGGCGATCACCCGCAACGTCGCCGAGGCCTAAACACTCGGGTATTCACCGCGGGTCAGCGACAGTAGAACACACCTCCGTCTCTTAGACTCTCCTCATGAGAAGTGCGCCGGGGAACAAAGGTGACGGTCGGCGAAACCGGCCGGAGTTGACCGACTACCTCGATGCGGATGGCAGCATCGTCCTGCCAGAAGGCGTCAACCTGGTGACGTTTCTGGACCGCCACATCGCCGACATCGGCGATGCCATCGCTTACCGCTACCTCGACTACAGCCAGCACGCCGACGGTCAGTTCATCAACTTGACCTGGGCCGAGCTGGGCACCAGGTTGCGGGCCATCGGTGCTCGCCTGCAGCAGGTGACCTCCCGGGGTGATCGGGTGGCGATACTGGCTCCGCAGGGCATCGACTACATCGTTGGTTTCTTCGCCGCGATCAAGGCCGGAAACATCGCAGTGCCGTTGTTCGCGCCGGAGTTGCCTGGGCATGGGGAGCGCCTCAACACTGTGCTCGGCGACGCCCAGCCCACGGTGGTACTGACCACCGCCGCCGCGGGTGCGGCGGTTCAGGAGTTTGTCCGGTCGCTGCCGCGCAGCCACAGACCGCGAGTGATCGCGATCGATGACATCCCCGACTCGGTGGGCGCCACGTTCGCCTCGGTTCATCTCGACACCGACGACATTGCGTATTTGCAGTACACCTCCGGGTCGACGCGGGCCCCGGTCGGTGTGGAGATCACCCACCGGGCGGTCGGCACCAACGTGTTGCAGATGGTGATCTCGACCGGTATGGACTATGACATCCGCAGCGTCAGCTGGTTGCCGCTCTACCACGACATGGGCTTGTTGATGATCGTGTGCGTGGCGATATTCGGCACCCAGGTCACGCTCATGTCGCCGATCGCGTTCGTCCGAAGGCCGCAGCGGTGGATCCGCCAGCTGGCAGCGGAGTCTCAGCACGGCCGCACATTCGCGGCGGCTCCGAATTTCGCGTTCGAGCTAGCCGCTGAGCGCGGGCTTCCCGATGTCGGTGAGGACATCGACCTGAGCAATGTGGTGTCGCTGATCAACGGCTCCGAACCGGTCAGCATCGACTCGATCGCGAAGTTCAACGCGGCGTTCGCCCAGTATGGGCTGCCGAGCACAGCGGTCAAGCCGTCTTACGGCATGGCCGAGGCAACCCTTTTCGTCTCGACCATCGACCCCGCCGCTGGGGCAACCGTTGTCTACCTGGACCGCGACCAGTTGGGCGCCGGGCGGGCGGTTCGGGTTTCGCCGGACGCGCGCAACGCCATCGCGCAGGTTTCCTGCGGCCGGATCGCCCGCAGCCAGTGGGGCGTCATCGTCAACCCCGACACCGAGGCGGAACTACCTGACGGGGAGGTCGGCGAGGTCTGGTTGCACGGCGACAATATCGGCCGTGGCTACTGGGCACGCCCGGAGCAGACCGAGCGGGTGTTCGGCACCAAGCTGCAGTGTCGACTGCCGGTAGGCAGCCATGCGGACGGCGCGCCGAGCGAGGCCACCTGGCTGCGGACCGGTGATCTCGGCGTCTACCTCGACGGTGAGCTCTACATCACTGGGCGTATCAAGGATCTGATTATCATCGATGGCCGCAACCACTATCCGCAGGATATCGAGGCCACCACGGCCGAGGCGTCGTCGGCAGTCCGGTCGGGTTACGTCGCGGCGTTCTCGGTGCCGGCGAACCAGGTGGCGGGAGCGCCCGCCGATGCGGCCGGCGAGCGTCTGGTCATCGTTGCCGAACGGGCGGTGGGCGCGGGACGGGCTGATCTGCAACCGGTGATCGATGCAATCCGGGCGGCAGTATCACGCCGGCATGGCCTGCCGTTGTCGGATGTGCTGCTGGTGGCGGCCGGCGTCATCCCGCGAACCACCAGCGGCAAGCTGGCGCGTCGGGCATGCCGCGCCCAATATCTCAACGGCACGTTGGGCGCACGGGACCAGCCCTGATCGATCGCGAACCGCGCGCTCGAGTGTGGGATTGTTGCACGCGTTCTGTGCGTTTGGCGTGTCATAAGCCCACGTTCGGCGGCGAAATTTCGGCGATGCGCCGGCGCAGGTAGTCGCGGCCCGGCTCGGAACCATTGGACGCCAGCGCCGTTCGATACCAGGTGACCGCGTCGTCGTGTCGTCCGGCCCGCCGCAGTAAGTCGGCGCGCACCGACGCCACCAGGTTGGACCGGGCCAGCCGCGGATCGTGTGCCACCTTCTCCAACGCTGCCAGCCCGGCATCCGGGCCGTCGCGAAAGCCAACCGCCAGCGCCCTATTCGCCCGCACCACCGGCGAATCGGTCATCGTCGACAGCCTGTCGTAGGCCGCGCAGATGCTGTGCCAGTCGGTCTGTTCCCAGGACGGGGCCGTCGCATGCAATGCGGCGATGACCGCCTGTGGCAGGTACGGGCCGGTCGAACCGTGGGCCGCCCGCAGCCGATCCAGGCCGCGTGCGATGCGGCCGCGGTCCCAGCGGCGGCGGTCCTGCTCCTCGAGCGGGACCAGCGCGCTGGCGCCGTCCACTCTGGTCGTCCGTCGCGAATCATGCAGCAGCACAAGGGCTGCCAGCGCGTGCGCCTCCAGTTCAGCCGGCATCAGCACGCACAGCTCTCCAGCCAGCCGGACTCCTTCGTCGCACAGCTCGTCGCGAATCGCCGACGGGCCCGCCGTGGACCAGTAGCCCTCGGTGAACACCGAGTAGATGCAGCTGAGCACATGTGGTGTGCGCTCGGGAAGCAACTCGGCCGGGGGCACCCGCAGCGGGATATTGGCGTGCCGGACCTTGGTCTTGGCGCGGGTGATTCGCTGGCTGACGGCGGACTCGGTCTGCAGCAGCGCGCGGGCGATCTCCGCGACGGTCAACCCGGAAACCAGTCGCAGAGTCAGCGCCAGCTGCGACACCCGGTCGAGTGCCGGGTGGGCGCAGGTGAACATCATCCGCAGTTCGTCGTCGCGAACGGGATGCGGGTCGGCGTGATCGGTGCGCGCCCGGATGGCTTGGATCTCTTCGACCACGTAGCCTAATTCCTTTCCCGGGCGGACTGATTCGCGGCGCAGCCGGTCACGGGCGCGGTTACGTGCCACAGTCAGCACCCATGCGCCGGGGTTGTCCGGCACGCCGTCGCGTGGCCATGCCCGCAGCGCTTCGGCGAAGGCTTCCTGGACGGCGTCCTCGGCGACGCTGAGGTCGCCCGACCACCGGGCCAATGCGGCCACTGCCGGGCCCCACTCGCGCCGGAAGACGCCGTCCAGGTTAGCCATACTGTTTACAGGCCAGAGACTCCCGCCAACTGGCGTAGCTGCACAGCGCCGGCAGGGATCATCGCGGCCAGTTTGACCGCCTCGTCACGGTCACCGGCGGTGAGCACGTAGAAGCCGGTGGCGATCTCGGCTCCTTCCGCGTAGGGCCCGTCGGTCAACAGCGCCTCGCCGTCGCGAACGCGCACCGTGGTCGCCGTCGCCGGCTCGTGCAGTGCGGCCCCGCTGACGATGTGATCGCCTGCGACAGCGGCAAATTCGCCGTGCCGTGCCGCTTCGGCCTCCCACTCCGGCGTGCCCGGAACATTGGCAGCTGCGGGTGGTTCCAGCAGCAGCGCCAGCCACTGGCCGTCTTTGCGTGACCAATCGGGATCGATGGTGTGGTAGATCGGCCGAACTTCGATGGCGCCGTATCTGGCGGCGGGGATATCGCGGGCCAATGCCAATGCGTCGTCAAGGTTTTCGGCCTCGAACACATAAAAGCCGCCCGCGACCTCGGCGGCCTCGGCAAATGGGCCGTCGGTGATCGTCGGCGCGTCCGGGCCGCCGGAGATGCGCACCGCGGTCGCCGCGGGCAACAGCGCGTCGCCGCCGCGGATCGCCGATGCGGCTTTGGCGTGGAAACTCTGGTAGGCCGCCATCTCGGCGGCCCCCTGGTCGGGTGTGAGGTCTCGCTCCTGGCTGATCAACAGAGCTAGATACTGCATCGTGGTCACCTCCGGTAGTGAGCGGAACCCTGCGTTCCACTCTCTACCTGTCCGACGAACAATGCAGCCGCAATCCGACAGCAGGCGCCGCGCAATGCGGAAAAAGACTTAAGCCACAGCTCCCGGCTTGAGGTAGGTGACCAGGCTGACGTCGATGACCTCGTCGGTGAAGTAGTACTCGGCCCCGCGCAGGTACTTCATGTAGCGCTCGTAGACCTCTTCCGAGGTGATCTCGATGGCCTCGGCCTTATGGGCCTCCAGCGCGTCGCCCCAGATCCGCAGCGTCCTGATGTAGTGGTCGCGCAGCGAAAGCGGCTCCGGCACGATAAAACCGCCCTTCTCGCCGTGCTCCACCATCATGCTGGTGGACGGCAGGCGACCGCCCGGGAAGATCTCGGTGAGGATGAACTTGATGAACCGAGCCGTCTCGAACGTCAGCTTCTTGCCGCGCGCGTGCATGTCGTAGGGGTGATAGCTCACACTGCTCTGCACGGTCATCCGCCCGTCGTCGGGCATGATGTTGAAACAGTTCTTGAAGAAGTGGTCGTAACGCTCGAAGCCGAAGTGCTCGAAGGCCTCGATCGAGACAATCCGGTCGACGGGGTCGCTGAATTCCTCCCAGCCGCGCAGCAGGACCTGATGTGAGCGGTTGGTGTCGATGCTGTCCAGCAGCTGCTGGGAGTGGGCGCGCTGGTTCTTCGACAGGGTCAGGCCGATGACGTTGACGTCGTATTTCTCGATCGCGCGTTTCATGGTGGCGCCCCAACCGCAGCCGACGTCCAGCAGCGTCATGCCGGGCCGCAGGTCCAGCTGGTCCAGGTTCAGGTCGACCTTGGCGATCTGGGCTTGCTCGAGTGTGAGGTCGGGCGGCTCGAAGTAGGCGCAGCTGTAGATCCGAGTCGGGTCCTGGAACAGGCCGAAGAAATCGTCGGAGAGGTCGTAGTGGGCCTGGATGTCCTCGAAGTGCACCCGCATCTTCGTCGGAGTGGCTGGCTTGTCAGGCATCAGCGTTTTGTCGCCCTTCCTAGTGCTCGGGGTTGTGCCGCACCCGGGTTTCGTGCTCGCCGACTGCACAACACGCGAGTAGTGAAAGCACCATACCCGGCATCGTCCAGTAC